>NZ_BCPP01000666.1:0-4111 GCF_016586125.1 Burkholderia sp. E168m23 | reverse complement strand
TCGCCGAGCACCTCGGGCGGCCGTGCGTAAACCTGTGCGGCCGCACGCCGCTCGGCGCGCTGGCCGCGCTGATCGCCCGCGCGCGGCTGCTGTTGTGCAACGACACGGGCGTATCGCACGTCGCGGCGGCGCTCGGCACGCCGAGCATCGTCGTCGCGTGCGGCAGCGATACGGCCCGCTGGGCGCCGCTCGACACCGAGCGTCATCATGTGCTCGCGAACTATCCGGCGTGCCGGCCGTGCATGTTCGATACGTGCCCGTACGGGCACGAGTGCGCGACGGCGATCGGCGTCGGCGACGTGATGGACCGGGCGGGCGAGCTGCTCGCGGAGGAGAGACGTCATGTCACGTAAGCGGTTGCGCGTGCTCACCTGGCACGTGCATGGCAACTACCTGTATTACCTGTCGCAGGCGCCGCACGATTTCTACATCGTGACGAAGCCGCAGCATCCGCCCGGCTATGCGGGCCGCGTCGGGCACCTGCCGTGGGGCGACAACGTGCACGAGGTGCCGGCCGAGTGCGTGCGCGACACAGCGTTCGACTGCGTGCTGTACCAGCATGTGAAGCATTACCAGCACGACCGCCTGCGGCTGCTGAGCGAAGCACAGCGCGCGCTGCCGACGCTGTTCGTCGAGCACGATCCGCCGCGCGAGCATCCGACCGACACGCTGCATCCGGTGCAGGACCCGAACGTGTTGCTGGTGCACGTGACGCCGTTCAACGCGCTGATGTGGGACAACGGCGTGACGCCGACGCGCGTGATCGAGCATGGCGTGCTGATGCCAGAAGGTGTCGAGTATCACGGCACGCTGCCGAAGGGCGTGGCCGTCGTGAACAACCTCGCGCGCCGCGGCCGGCGCCTCGGCGCGGACCTGTTCGAGGTCGTGCGGCACAGCGTGCCGATCGATCTGGTCGGGATGGGCTCGAGCGAGCTTGGCGGGATCGGCGAGGTGCCGAACCCGGCGCTGCCGCAGTTCCTGTCGCACTACCGGTTCTTCTTCAATCCGATCCGCTATACGAGCCTCGGGCTCGCGGTGATCGAGGCGATGATGGTCGGGCTGCCGATCGTCGCGCTCGCGACCACCGAGATGGCGCAACTCGTGAAGACCGGCAGCAACGGCGTGGCTGATACGCGGCCGGCCGTGCTGGTCGACGCGATGCGGATGCTGATTCGCGATCCGGAACTGGCGCGCGAGTGGGGCGCGGCGGCCAAACGCGACGCGTGCGAGCGATTCGGCATCGAGCGGTTCGCGCGCGACTGGGACGCCGCATTGCGCGACGTGACGGGGTGACGACGTGACGGCGGCGTGACCCGCCGCATTTACGGCATCGTCGCGGGCGGCGAAGTGGAGGCGCTGCCGCCGTTCGACGCGTTCGCGGCCGGCGGCGCGCTGCCGCTGACCGCATTGCGTTCGCTTTCGGGCAGCAGCGCGAGCCGGTTGTACAGCGTTTTCAGGCTGATGCCGAGCGCCTTCGCGGTGCGCGGCTTGTCGCCGTTGAAATGCCGCAGCGACGCGACGATGAAGCGCTGCTGCGTATGCGCGAGCGTCGTGCCGATATGCAGCGTCATCGCGTTGTGACGCACTTCCTCGCGCGGCGGCGGGCGGCGCGGCAACTGCAGCTCGATCTGCTCGTCGGCGAGGATGAACGCGCGCTCCAGCGTATTGCGCAGTTCGCGCACGTTGCCGGGCCACGTGTACGCGCGCAGCGCCTTCATCGCCTGTGTCGACAGCCGCTTCCTGGTGCGGTGCCGCGCGTTCAGCCGTTCGACGATCTGCAGTGCGATGTCGCCGACGTCGTCCTCGCGCTGCCGGAGCGCAGGCATGTGCAGCGCGATCGGCGCGATCCGGTAGAACAGGTCTTCGCGCAGCGCGCCGCTGCGCAATGCCTCGACCGGATCGTGATGGGTGGCCGCGACGATCCGCACGTCGAGCGGAATCGCCTCGTGGCCGCCCACGCGCACGATCGTGTTGGTTTCGAGCGTGCGCAGCAGCTTGACCTGCAATTCGAGCGGCATCTCGGCGATCTCGTCGAGAAACAGCGTGCCGCCGCGCGCGGCCTCGAACATGCCCACATGTTGTGCAACGGCACCCGTGAAGCTGCCTTTTTCGTGACCGAACAACTGCGACTCCGCGATGTCCTTCGGAATCGCGCCGCAATTGACGGGCACGAACGGCCCGCGCCGGCGCGGGCTCATGTCGTGAATGAGCCGGGCGACGATGTCCTTGCCGGCCCCGCTTTCGCCGACCACCAGCACACTCACGCGGGTGGCGGCGACGCGCGACACTTTCAGCAGCAGATCCTGAATTGTTCGCGAACGGCCGAACAGTCGCGTGCCGTCATCGTCGGATTTCGACATGGAGTAATAACCGGGTTGGGAAGTTTTGACCGAATGTGTCGGGACCAGGTAAAAAAGGACGTGGCACACGTCGCTTTTCACGTACTCAGAATACCTTTTATACCGATTCGACGACATTGAATCTGGCAATGCGATTTACGACGACAGATAGATTTATTCGATGAGCGGCGAATGCGCGACGTCGTTCTTCTATACTGCTAAGCACTCGTTTTCAGTGCAGGACAGCCTATCTGCCCGTTCGTGTGCAGCGTCGAAGATGATGACGCGCATGACGCTGCACGTGCCGCGGTGCCGGCCGATGCACGCGCCGGGCCGCATTACAAGGAGCCTTGATGCCTTACGTCCTGATCGTCGAAGACGACGCCGATACGCGAACGATGCTCGCCACGCTCGCACGCACGCAGCAATTGACGTGCGATACGGCCGCGACGCTTGAAGAAGCGCGCACGCTCGTCTCGACGCATACCCCCGATCTCGTGCTGTGCGACCTCGTGCTGCCCGACGGCAACGGGATGGATCTGTTCGACGCATTGCCCAAGCGCGCACATTGCGAAATAGTATTGACCACCGGCCACGCGAGCCTCGAAACCGCGATCGACGCATTGCGCCGCGGCGCGACCGATTACCTGGTGAAGCCGCTCAACATGCAGCGGCTGAACAGCATCTTCGCGCGCGTGCCGCGCACGACCGCGCTGCACGAGGAAATCGCCGAGTTGCGCTCGGAATTGCAGCGCCTCGGCCGTTTCGGCCGCATGCTCGGCGGCTCGCCCGCGATGCAGGCCGTGTACGACGCGATCGGCCGAGTCGCGCGCACCGAAGCGTCGGTGCTGCTCACCGGCGAGTCGGGCACCGGCAAGGAACTTGCCGCGCAGACGGTGCACGACTTGAGCCTGCGCCGCCGCGGCCCGTTCCTCGCGGTGAACTGCGGCGCGATCGCCGCGAATCTCGTCGAGAGCGAGATGTTCGGTCACGACCGCGGCAGCTTCACCGGCGCGGAACGTCAGCACAAGGGCTTCTTCGAACGCGCGGACGGCGGCACGCTGTTTCTCGACGAAATCACCGAGATGCCGCTCGAATCGCAGGTCAAGCTGCTGCGCGTGCTGGAGACCGGGCGCGTCACGCGGCTCGGCTCGACGCGCGAGATCGACGTCGACGTGCGCATCGTCGCCGCGACCAATCGCGACCCGGAAGCCGCGATGGCGGACGGCAAGCTGCGGCCCGACCTGTTCCACCGGATCAACGTGTTCCCGATTCCGCTGCCGTCGCTGCGCGAACGCGGCGACGATATCCCGATGCTCGCCGACGCGTTCCTGCAGCGCTACAACGAAGAGAGCGGCCGCAACCTGCGCTTCTCGCCGGCCGCCCGCGAAGCGCTGAAGACCTACGAATGGCCCGGCAACGTGCGCGAGCTGCGCAACTTCGTGCAGCGCGCGAGCATCTTCACCGACGCCGACGTGATCGACACATTGCCGCCGCCGATCATGGACGAGCTGTCCAGCATGGTCGATTCGCATGAAGATCGCGTGACGGTGCCGTTCGGCACGCCGCTCGAGGAAGTCGACCGCAAGCTGATCCTCGGCACGATCGCGCAATGCGGCGGCGTGAAGGCGCAAGCGGCCGAGGTGCTCGACGTCAGCCTGAAGACGATCTACAACCGGCTCGCGCAACTGGAAGACGAAGCGGAGAAGCCGGATTCCTGATGCCGCTACGACCGCGCTCATGTTTCCGTTCCGGCCTCGCGGCGCGTATCG
>NZ_BCPP01000665.1:0-4113 GCF_016586125.1 Burkholderia sp. E168m23 | reverse complement strand
CTGCTCGTGAAGCTGCAGAAGGAGCGCGGGATGGCGCTCGTGCTGATCTCGCACGATCTGGCCGTGGTGTCGGAGGTCGCGCATCGCGTCGCGGTGATGTACGCGGGCGAGATCATCGAGACTAACCGCGTGCCCGACATCTTCCGCGCGCCGCATCATCCGTACACCGAAGCGCTGCTCGCGGCGATTCCCGAGCACAATCAGGGGGCGCGTCGCCTTGCCGCATTGCCGGGCATGGTGCCGGGCCGCGATGATCGCCCGTCCGGGTGCCTGTTCGCGCCGCGCTGCAAGTACGTCGTCGACGATTGCCGCAAGGCGCGGCCGGCGCTCGACACGCTGGTGCCGGCCAACGATGCGATGCGCGCGCGCTGCATCAAGCCGCTCAATGTTTCCAACCTCGACCTGACGGGAGGCGCACGATGAATGCAGTCAATGAAACGCCTCGCGCTTCGCACGACGAGGAAGCGGTACTGGTGGCCGACGGCCTCGCGAAGCACTATTCGGTGAAGCGCGGGATGTTCGGGCAGGGCACGGTGAAGGCGCTGAACGGCGTGTCGTTCTCGCTGAAGCGCGGCAAGACGCTCGCCGTCGTCGGCGAGTCGGGCTGCGGGAAATCGACGCTCGCGCGCCAGCTCACGATGATCGAGACGCCCACCGCGGGCAGCCTGACGATCGACGGCAAGAACGTGGCCGGCGCGAGCCGCGACACGGTCGCCGACCTGCGCCGCCGCGTGCAGATGGTGTTCCAGAATCCGTTCGCGTCGCTGAACCCGCGCAAGACCGTCGAGCAGACGCTTTCCGAGCCGCTCGAGATCAACGCGAACCTGACGGCCGCCGAGCGCGCCGCGCGCATCGCGCAGATCATGCGCACGGTCGGCCTGCGCCCCGAGCACGCGAAGCGCTATCCGCACATGTTCTCCGGCGGCCAGCGCCAGCGGGTCGCGATCGCGCGCGCGATGATCCTCGATCCGCGCATCGTCGTCGCGGACGAGCCGGTGTCCGCGCTCGACGTGTCGATCCAGGCGCAGATCCTGAACCTGTTCATGGATCTGCAGGAGCAGTTCAAGACGAGCTACGTGTTCATCTCGCACAACCTGTCGGTGGTCGAACACGTTGCCGACGACGTGATGGTGATGTACTTCGGCAGCGTCGCCGAGCTCGGCGACAAGGCGACGATCTACGCACGGCCGCGCCATCCGTACACGCGGGCGCTGATGTCGGCGACGCCGGCGATCTTCGAGGAAGATCGCCGCGTGCAGATCAAGCTGCAGGGCGAACTGCCGTCGCCGCTCAATCCGCCGTCGGGCTGCGCGTTCCACCAGCGCTGCCCGTACGCGGTCGAGCGGTGCCGCGTCGAGGAGCCGCAATTGCGCGAAGTGGACGGCCGGCGTGTAGCCTGCCATCGCGCCGAGGAGGTCGGGGAGGAGAATGCCTGAAGCGTTGGCGGCGCGCGTGTCCGGCGTGCGCCGTGCGGGGGCAGGCGGCGCGCGCGTGATGCGCGCGTACCGCTACGCGCGGCGCTGGAGCGTGCGTACCGTCACGGGCGCGGCGCTGGCCGGCGCGTGCGCGGCGGCCAGCGTCGTGGTCCCCGTTGAGCCGGTGCGCGCCGAGGGGCGTGCGCCGGCGACTTCGCCGATTCGTCCGTCGCAGGTTCCGCCGCCCGGCATGAGCCTGCCGGGCTTCCATACGCCGGCCGTGTCCGACGGCACCGTGTCGCGCGGCACCGTGCGCGTGCAGCCGGCGCGCATGCCGTTCTACGTCGCGACCAAGGGCAAGGTCACGCTCTACGTGCTCGGCACGCTGCACACGGGCGACCCGTCCGATTACCCGAGCGCGCAGCCGTTCCGGCCGCGCATCCTCGCGGCGCTCGCCGCGTCGCCGACGCTCGCGCTCGAGCTGTCGCCCGACGATCTGCTCGAATCGCAGGACGACGTGTCGAAGTACGGCGTGTGCCGCTACCCGTGCCTGCAGCGCCTGCTGCCCGAGCCGCTGTGGCAGCGGCTCGCGGCGCGCCTGCGCGGCAACCCGGCCGCGCTCGCCGAGATCCGCAAGATGCGGCCGTGGCTCGCGGCGCTCGTCGTCGAGACCTACGATTCGCTGTCCGCGGGCCTGCAGACCGAATACGGTACCGAGGCGCAACTGCAGAACGTGTTCCTGAAGAAGAAGGGCGGCCGCGTGATCGGACTCGAGACGCTCGCCGAACAGATGCGCGCGTTCACCGGGCTGACGCTGGCCGAGCAGCGCGAGATGCTCGCGCAGGACATGGTGCAGACGCCCGCGCAGAACGCCGACGACATCAAGGCACTGCACCGGCTGTGGCGAATTGGCGACGCCGATGCGATCTCGGCGTGGGCCGTCGCGAAGAGCGAACGGCTCGCCCGTTCGAAGGCGTTGTCGGCGTCGCTCGACAACAAGATCGTGTACGAGCGCAACCGGCGCTTCGTTGCACGGATGACTGCAATCGCCGCGCCGAACCGGCCGCTGTTCGTCGCGATCGGCGCGCTGCATCTGGGTGGCCCGCGCGGCGTGCTCGAATTGTTGCGCCAGCAAGGATACCGGGTCGACGCGAACTGATCGCGCCCGGCTACCGCACTGATCGTCCCCTGTTTGATCGACGTCGCGCGTACCGTGCGACACGCCTGCGCGGTGGTGCCGGTCGATAAGGAAAACCCTTGAATCGTCGGAAAATAGCGTTTAAAACGATTGACATCCCGTTCGGCCAATATCTATTCTTCACCCCACAAGTTGAAAAAATGAAAAGAATAGATAAGTTCTACGGGGTAGCAGAAATAAAGCGCGGGGTGAGCGTCGCCGGCACGTGAAGCACGTGCCGGCCGCGGAGAGTCTGCATGCACGGCGGGGCCAATCATCGTCGAACAACACATGCATGCGGGCCGACTTGCACATAAGCGACGTTCCGTCGTCTGACCGGGGAAGGCAGTGATCGGGCGGCGGCGGACGTTTTTTAATCCGGAATATTTTTCCGGTCACCGTCGAAAGACGGTTTCGGGGGGTGAATCGACAGACGGCGAAGCCGCACCGATTGCACCAACGGAAAAGCGCCACGAGGGCGCTTTTTTCTTTGGTGCGACGAAAACGTGCGGCGCGCGGGCCCTGCGCCGAATGCTGCGTTACGCGCCTTCGTCGGCCTGCAGCGCGCCGGGCGCCACGACGTCGACGCCGGCGGCCTCGAGCGCCGCGCGGATTCGCTTCGCGAACGCCAGCGCATGCGGCCCGTCGCCATGCAGGCAGACGGTCTGCGCATTGAGCGGCACCCATTCGCCGCTCAGCGCGCGCACCTGCCGGTTGCGCACCATGTCCAGCGTGCGCGCGAGCACCGCATCTTCGTCGTCGATCAACGCGCCGGGCAGACTGCGCGGCACCAGCGAGCCGTCCGCGCGGTAGCCGCGATCGGCGAACACTTCCTCCACCGCCGCGAGCCCCGCCTGCCGCGCGGCCGCGATGAACACGCTGTTCGCGAGCCCGAACACCGCGAGCGACGGATCGAAATCGTGGATCGCGGACACCACCGCGTCGGCGATCAGCGGGTCGCGCGCGGCCTGGTTGTACAGCGCGCCGTGCGGTTTTACGTGCGCGATGCGGCCGCCCTCGGCCTGCGCGATCGCCGACAGCGCGCCGAGCTGGTACAGCACGCCCGCGTAGATGTCGCCGGCCGGCAGCTGCATTTCCTTGCGGCCGAAATTCTCCGGATCGTGGAAGCTCGGATGCGCGCCGATCGACACGCCTTTCTGCACGGCCCAGCGCACGCAGTCGCGCATCGCATTCGCGCCGCCTGCGTGCCATCCGCATGCGATGTTCGCCGACGTGACGAGGTCGAGCAGCGCCTCGTCCGATCCGCATCCTTCGCCGAGATCGGCATTCAGATCGATTTCCATATGTTCCTCGTCCACTGGTTGCGTGGCGCGTCCTTCGCGACTGCTTCCGCCATTGTCACGCCGCGCGCGATTGGGCGCGGCGGCGCGCTTCCTCTCGCATCTCGATCGCGACGTCGATCTGCCGCAGGTACGCCCGTTCCGCGACGAGGGCGGCGCGCGCGGCGTCGAGTGTCGTGCGCACGAAGCGGATCGGCAGGTTGAGCCGTGCCTGCGCGAG
>NZ_BCPP01000664.1:0-4120 GCF_016586125.1 Burkholderia sp. E168m23 | reverse complement strand
GATTGTCCTATAGAAGAGGATAATGTTTCAGTGATTATCCGTCTTCTGGCGACGAACGGCGAGCGTTACGCTGGAGCCGTTCGTCGCCGATCCCCGGCGGCGCGAGATTCCGGAGTGTTTCCATGTCTGCCGCCAGCAAGCCCGCCTCGCCGATCCGCGTCTATTCGTTCCTGCTGTCCGGGCACGCGCACCGCGTCCGGTTGTTCCTGTCGCTGCTCGGGTTGCCGTCGAAGACCATCGACGTCGATCTCGCGGCCGGCGCGCAGCGCGAACCGGCGTTTCTCGCATTGAATCCGCTCGGGCAGGTGCCGGTGATCGACGACGGCGGCACCGTGATCGCCGATTCGAACGCGATCCTGGTGTATCTCGCGAAGCGCTACGGCGACGCGCACTGGCTGCCCGACGACCCGGTAGGCGCGGCTGTCGTGCAGCGCTGGCTGTCGTATGCGGCCGGCCCGATCGCGTCGGGTCCGGCCGCCGCGCGGCTCGTGACCGTGTTCGGCGCGACGCTCGACCCGGAAGCGGCCAAGCGCACAGCCGCGAAGGTGCTCGACGTGATCGATCGCGAGCTGGCCGGCAAGCCGTTCGCGGCCGGCGCGCAGCCGACGATCGCGGACATCGCCGCGTACACGTACATCGCGCACGCACCGGAAGGCGGCGTGTCGCTCGAACCGTATCCGCACGTGCGTGCATGGCTGGCGCGTATCGAGGCGTTGCCGGGCTTCGTCGCGATGCCGACGACGCGCGCCGGCCTGCTCGCCGCTTGACGCTTACTGCCACTGCGCCTGTTCAGGAGAACGTGATGAATGCGCCGACCGCCGTCGTACCGGGCTGGGAACTCGACACCGCGCCGTTTCATGCGGGCGAGCTTGCCGTGCAGCAGCGCGCGGGCGTGACGGACGCGGCGAGCGCGGCCGGCCGGCGCGGGATTCGGCGCTTCATGCCGGACCAGCACCGGACGTTTTTCGCGCAACTGCCGTTCTTCGTGCTCGGCGGCGTCGATGCGCACGGCCAGCCGTGGGCGACGCTGCGGGCCGGGGCGCCGGGTTTCGTCACGTCGCCGGACGCCCGCACGCTGCGCATCGCGGCGCCCGCGCTGCCGGGCGACCCGCTGGCCGGCGCGTGGCAGGCGGGCGCGCCGCTCGGCGGCCTCGGAATCGAATTCGATACGCGGCGGCGCAATCGCGTGAATGGCGTCGTGCGCGCGGTCGACGGCGATGCGCTGACGATCGCGGTCGAGCAGAGCTTCGGCAATTGCGCGAAGTACATCCAGGGTCGCAAGCCGACCTTCGTCGCGCGGGACGTCGAGGCGTCTGTCGCGCCGGACGTGTCGGACGCGCTGAGCGGTGCGGATCGCGCGCTGCTCGCGCAGGCCGACACGTTCTTCGTCGCGAGCGCGAATACGTCGGCGGAGGCGGGCGCGGCGCGCGGCGCGGACGTGTCGCATCGCGGCGGGATGCCGGGCTTCGTGCGCGTCGACGATGCGCGTACGTTGACGACGCCCGATTTCAGCGGCAACCGGTTCTTCAACACGCTCGGCAACCTGCAGCACGATCCGCGCGCGGGGCTGCTGTTCATCGATTTCGACAGCGGCGATGTGCTGTATGTCGCCGCGCGCGCGGAGATCGTGTGGGACGGGCCGGACGTCGCGTCGTTCGACGGCGCGCAGCGCGTCGTGCGGTTTCATGTGCGGGAAGTGCGGCGCGTGCGTGCGGTGCTGCCGTTCCGGTGGTCGGCGGTCGAGCGCGCGCCGCAGTTCGCCGCGATGGCGGCGGCGGCGACGGCGACGGCGTTGGGCAGAGCGGCGGCAACGGCCGGACCCGCGCCGTCCGCGGTCGCGCCGTCACCGGCGCCCGCATGGCGGTCGCTGCGCATCGCGAAGATCGTCGACGAAGCCCGCGCGATCCGGTCGTTTCATTTCGAACCGGCGGATGGCGGTGCATTGCCCGCGTACGAAGCGGGTCAGCATCTGACGCTGCGCATCGCGCTGCCGGGCAGCGACGCGCCCGCGATTCGCAGCTATACGCTGTCCGATGCACCGGGCGGCACGCAGTACCGGATCACCGTGAAGCGTGAAGGGCGCGTATCGGCGTGGCTGCACGATCACGCGCAGGCCGGCATGACGCTCGACGCGCAGATGCCGCGCGGCCGCTTCACGTTCGATCTCGCGAGCCCGCGGCCGGCCGTGCTCGTGTCGGCTGGCATCGGCATCACGCCGATGATCGCGATGCTGCGCCGGGCACTGGCCGACGACACGCCGTCGCGCCGTATCGTGTTCGTGCATGGCGCACGCGAAGCCGCCGATCGGCCGTTCGCGGCCGAACTGGCGCGCCTCGCGGCCGCCGATGCCCGCCTGTCGCTTCACTGGTTCGACAGTCGTCCTCAAGAAAGCACGGTGGCGCAGGCCGGCCGCATCGACATCGGGCAACTGAAGCGGGTGCTGTCGTTCGACGACTACGATTTCTATCTGTGCGGGCCGGCGGCCTTCATGCGCGACCTGTACGACGGGCTGCGCGCGCTGAACGTGCCGGACGAGCGCATCCGTTTCGAGGCGTTCGGGCCGTCGAGCGTCTCGCGCAGTGCGACCCGCGCGGCTGCCGCGCCTGCGGCGGCAAGCGTGCCGGTCGTGTTCCGGCGCACGGGGCGCGACGCCGCATGGACGCCCGCCGACGGCACGCTGCTCGAATTCGCGGAAGGGCAGCGCGTGGCCGTGCCGTCCGAATGCCGCGCCGGTTCGTGCGGCACGTGCGCGACGCGCGTGCTGTCCGGCGCGGTGGAATACGAGCAAACGCCCGATGCGCCGGTCGAGCCCGGCTGCGCGCTGCTGTGCGTCGCGCGGCCCGCGCAAGGCGCGACGCAGCCGCTCGTGCTCGACCGCTGACGCGCGTGCGACATGCCGCCGCAGAGGGCCTGCTGCGCGAAAACCGTGCGCAACTGCTTCTTTTTTCGGATGCCGTCCGGATCGACGATAGCGTCAACCGATTCGATAAAGGAGCCCATCATGAAACTGCTCGGCATGGTCCGCCTGGTCCTGTGGAGTTTCTTCGGCGTGCGCAACAGCAAGGCGCACGCGACCGATCTCGCGAACGCCAACTTCACGCTGCTGCCGTTCGTCGCGATCCTGCTTGCGCTGCTGGTCGGCGCGGTCATTTACGGTGTCGTGCATCTGGTCGTCGATCCGACCGTGACGATGCAGGGGTTCTGAGCGAACGGCTGATGAACCGGTCGCGGGTCGCCATTCTCGCTCCGGTTCAAGGTCGCCCGACCGGCGGAGGATGACGCTGGTATCGGCGGCCGGCACGCACGACGCGCATCGCGACCGAATCGCGGCCGTTGCCGCCGGCGCCGCCGTTATCGCGCCGCTCAAACCGTCTGTCCTCGTTCCCGTTTCCCCCCGTCCTTCGTTCCGCCGGATTCCGCGGCCCTTCGCCGCGCCCGGGGTAAAATGCGCGCCACGCCGCGATGTCGCGCGCCGGGCAGGCCGCCGTTCCGATGAACGGCCGGCGTCAGTGCCCGCCGCCCGCACCGGGGCGTTCGAAGCGTCCCCCGCATGACACGACCGCGCGAGGCAGCCGGCCGGCCGACAGGCACCCGACGAGCCCGTCGGCCGCTGCGTCGGTTTCCGGCGCGTCATCCGAATCCGATGTCCCATCCTGCGTTGTTCCGACCGGTCGGCCGCTTGCACGCCGCAGGTTCCGGTTCGTCTGATGAATATCGTGTCGACGCACGTGTCCGGTGACGGGCGCGGCGGCATTCGCGGGCGCACGCTTTGCAGCTTCGTAACGGGTTTGGGGTTTGGGGTTTGGGGTTTCGGGTTTCGACAGGTCGAGTGGCGAGTTTTCCATCCAGAACAATGACGGTGAATAGAACAACAGCGGCGCCCGCACGGCGGCGGCGCGCGAAGGTCGGGCTCGGTGTCGGTCTCGGCGTCACGCTTTTCGCGGCGCAGGCTGCCGTGGCCCAGGGCGACACGCCCGCGCCGGGCACCGAAGCGGCCGGCAACGCGACGTTGCCCGCGATCACGGTGAGCGGCGAGCGCGGCCAGCCGCTACGCGCGCGCGAAGCGTCGGTGGCCGGGCTCGACGACGCGCCGCTGCGCGACACGCCGGCATCGGTGAAC
>NZ_BCPP01000663.1:0-4121 GCF_016586125.1 Burkholderia sp. E168m23 | reverse complement strand
TTCGGGAGGCGCGGCAATGCGCGAACGATTTGTACGCAAATTATTTTGCGCGCAAAAGATCGGGTTGAACAGGGCCGACCAGAGGCGGTCGATATGGGAAAAGGGGGGAAGATCAGATGCGCGCCGGGGACGACCCGGCGCGGAAACCGCGTGACGGCCGGCGCATGGCGCCGGCCAGGACACGATTCAGCGGCCCGACATCGTCGTCGTCGCGCCCGGTTCCTGCACACCGAAGCAGCCGCGATAGGTCGCGTAGAACGAGCAGTACAGCATCGTGACGATGATGATCGTCACCGGCATCATGATCGTCAGCGCGTACGCGCCGGCGCCGAGCGCCTGCAGCAGCAGCGACAGCGCGAGCGACGTGCCGAGCGCGACGGCGAACCACAGCACGCCGTATACGGCGAACGCGCCGCGATTGCGCCAGCAGCTGACGACGCTGAAGAACAGCGCCTTCGCCGGCGGGACGTCATGCCACGCGACCAGCACCGGCGCGAACCAGAACAGCATCGCGACCGGCAGATAGAGCAGCGTCGCGAAGAACAGCGCGCCGAGCGTGCCTTGCGCGGCGAGCGTCTCGGGCGTCGTGTTTGCTTCGTCGGCTGCGCCCATCATCACGTGGAACAGCGCGCCGCCGTCGACGAACGACGAAGCGGCGAACACGAGCACCATCGACGCGACGTAGATCACGCCGAGCACGAGCAGCCGCTGGGTCGCGACGGTGCCGTACGAGCGAAAGCCGTCGACCAGGATCGTCGGCATCACGGTCTTGCCGGCCACCGTGTCGCGGCACGCGGCCATGAAGCCGACCGCGATGCCGGGAATGAACACCAGCGGCAGCGCGGAGCCGATCACCGGCACCATCGACACCAGCGTGATCGCGAGCAGGTACGTGAAGAACAGCGTGATGAACGCGAGCGGATTCCGGCGGAACAGCCAGATGCCTTGACGGAACCAGACATAGCCCGTTTTCGCGGGCACTTCGATCAGTTGCATGCGGTTTGGATCTCGGGAAGCGCGGGCGTATGCGCGATACGCTCACGCAGGATGCGTTCGAAATGGCCGGGGTCGTGCGGCTTGAGCATCTCGGCCGCGCGCGGCAGGTAGAAGTCGTACAGGCGCGACACCCAGAAGCGGTACGCGCCGGCGCGCAGCATGTCGCTCCAATGGCGGCGCTCCTCGGCCGTGAACGGCCGCACGGTCTGGTACGCGCGCAGCAGCGCATCGGCGCGCGCGACGTCGAGCACGCCGGTCGCGAGGTCGACGCACCAGTCGTTGACGGTGACCGCGACGTCGAACAGCCACTTGTCGCAGCCCGCGAAATAGAAGTCGAAGAAGCCGCCGAGCCGCACGTCGTGACCGGTGCCGGGTGCCGCATGGGCGAACAGCACGTTGTCGCGGAACAGGTCGCAATGGCACGGGCCGGCCGGCAGCGCTGCGTAGTCGTCCGACGCGAAGAAACCGGCCTGGTGCGCGAGTTCGCCTTCGAGCAGCGCGCGTTGCGCGTCCGTGATGAACGGCACGATTGCCGGCACGTTCTCCTGCCACCACGGCAGGCTGCGCAGGTTCGGCTGGTTGCGCGGATAGTCGCGGCCCGCGAGGTGCAGGCGCGCGAGCATCTGCCCGACCTCGATGCAGTGTTCGACCCCGGGCGCGAGTTCGGCCGCGCCGTCGAGCTTCGTGACGATCGCGGCCGGCTTGCCGTGCAACTCGCCGAACAGCGCGCCGTCGTCGCGCGGGATCGGGTCCGGCACCGGCACGCCGTGGGCGGCCAGGTGGCGCATCAGGTCGAGGTAGAACGGCAACTGCTGCGCGGTGAGCTTTTCGAAGATCGTGAGGACGTATTCGCCGCGCGTCGTCGTCAGGAAGAAATTGCTGTTTTCGATACCGGACGGAATGCCGCGGAACGCAAGCACGTCGCCCAGTTCGTAGTGGCGCATCCATTGCGCGAGATCGGAGTCGGAAACAGCGGTGAAAACGGCCATGCGGGATGCGTCAGGTCAGGGTGTCGGCACGCGGGCGGCGTGCAGCGCGACAGCAGGTGAAGGGGCGGCGCGGCGCGGTTGGCGCGCCGCGCCACGGAATCAGTAGCGCAGGTTCAGCGACGGCAGGCGCGTGATCGGGATGCCCGCGTCATGCGGCTTCGGCGACGTGTCGGGCGTGGAGCTCATCTGGTAGCGCGTGCCGAAGTTCGACTTCACGTCGATCTCGACCGGCTTGCCGCGGTCGCGGTACTCGGTGACTTCGGTGCCGTTCTTGCTCTTTTCGTGGAAGCTCGGCGTGCGGCGGATATCGGCGAAGTCCACTTTCGACGTGACTTCGGCGCCCGGCCGGTTGATCTTGCGGAGATCGGGCAGGCCGGCGGCTTCGTTGGCCTCGGCCCGGGCCTGCGCGTCGGCGTCAGGCGTGCCGCCGGCGGCGTGAGCGACGCTGGCGGCGGCAAACGCGACGGCAGCGGCGACGAAAATGAGCGGCTTCATGATGAGTCTCCAGTGAACCCACCGATTTTAGCAAATACTGCGCGCCATCCGGCCCCTCCGTGCGCAGGGGCGGCCATAAAGGCGGCCGGGTTCCGTGGTAATGTCGTCGGATCAGACGAGGTGATGAAAATGAAGAACGATTTGAGCCGCCGGCACCGTGTGCTGTCGCCCGAAAGCCCGTCGGTCGAGGCTTTCGACGATCCGATCGCCGCCGTCGCGCGGTTGTCCGCCATTTACGACACGAATACGGGCTTCCTGCGCGACGCGTTCGCGCGCTATCGCCGCCACGAAGCGATTACCGAGCACGTGCGCGCATGCTATCCGTTCGTGCGGATTCGCACCGACGTCAACACGCACGTCGATTCGCGCCGCTCGTACGGCTTCGTCGCGGGCCCCGGCGTATTCGAGACGACGGTCACGCGCCCCGATCTCTTCGCGAACTACTACCGAGAGCAACTGCGTCTGCTGGCGAAGAACCACCATGTCAAGATCGAGATCGGCGTGTCGTCGCAGCCGATTCCGATCCATTTCGCGTTTCCGGAAGGCATCCATCTCGAGGGCGAGCTCGATCGCGACCGCCTGCTCGCGATGCGCGACATCTTCGATACGCCCGACCTGTCGTATCTCGACGACCGCATCGTCAACGGCACGTTCGAGCCGGCGCCGGGCGAGCCGCATCCGCTCGCGCTGTTCACGGCCGCGCGCGTCGACTTCTCGCTGCATCGGCTGCGCCACTACACGGCGACGTCGCCCACGCACTTCCAGAACTACGTGCTCTACACGAACTACCAGTTCTACATCGACGAGTTCGTGAAGCTCGGCCGCACGATGATGACGGAAAGCGACGATCCCGAGGTGCGCGCGTATCGCAGCGAGTACAGCGCGTTCGTCGAGCCGGGCGACGTCGTCACGTACAACGCGAACCTCGGCGGCGAGCCGGCCGAGGGCACCGCGCCGCCGCGCCTGCCGCAGATGCCCGCGTATCACCTGAAGCGCGCGGACGGCAGCGGGATCACGATGGTCAACATCGGCGTCGGCCCGTCGAACGCGAAGACGATCACCGATCACATCGCGGTGCTGCGCCCGCACGCGTGGGTGATGCTCGGTCACTGCGCGGGGCTGCGCAACACGCAGCGCCTCGGCGACTACGTGCTCGCGCACGGTTACGTGCGGGAAGATCACGTGCTCGACGCCGACCTGCCGCTGTGGGTGCCGATCCCGGCGCTGGCCGAAGTGCAGCTCGCGCTCGAGCGCGGCGTGGCCGAGGTCACGCGGCTGGAGGGCGTGGAGCTGAAGCGCGTGATGCGCACGGGCACGGTCGCGAGCGTCGACAACCGCAACTGGGAGCTGCGCGACCATCGCGAGCCGGTGCAGCGGCTGTCGCAGAGCCGTGCGATTGCGCTCGACATGGAAAGCGCGACGATCGCCGCGAACGGCTTCCGCTTCCGGGTGCCGTACGGCACGCTGCTGTGCGTATCGGACAAGCCGCTGCACGGCGAGCTGAAGCTGCCGGGCATGGCCGACACGTTCTATCGCGGGCAGGTCGACCAGCATCTGCAGATCGGCGTGAAGGCGATGGAGATCCTGCGCACGAACGGGCTCGACAAGCTGCATAGTCGCAAGCTGCGGAGTTTTGCGGAA
>NZ_BCPP01000662.1:0-4136 GCF_016586125.1 Burkholderia sp. E168m23 | reverse complement strand
CGGCGCCCGTGACGACTGCGGTCTTGCCATTCAGGTTGCTCATGTTCGAATTCCCGTGGTGAAAGGATTGACAGGGAGAAAGGACTGCGGACGTGTTACTGAGCCAGGTAATCGTAGACGACTTCACCGAGGCCCAGCGTCAAATCCGCGACGAGGTGGCGCGCTTCGACGATTTCGAGCACCGGCAGATCGGCCACCGGCGCGAGCGCGTGCGGCGCCAGCTCGAGCGATGCGGGGCCCGTCCACGCGCCCTTCATCTTGATGTCCTGCATGTAATAGCGCACCAGTTCGCAGACGCGTGCGGTGCCGTCGACGTGCGGGATGATCTTCAGCAGGAAATTGGGGCCGGCGAGCCGTTTCGTCTGCTCGTCGATGTCGAGTTCCTTGTGCTTGTAGCCCATCGTGCCGGTCGCGACGCGCACCTTGCCGTAGTCGAGTGTGCCCAGGATGTGATCGGTGTTCACGTGCAGCGTGGGCGACGCGAGCTTCTTCGGGAAGCCCCACAGCTCGCGGCCGCCGGCGATCGGCGGGTGATCGTCGAGATACATCGCGAGCGTATAGCCGCCCGGCTGGCCTTCGTATTCGACGGGGATCACCTGGCCGCTTTCGGTGTAATCGCCGAAGCCGGTCGAATCGGCCATGCGGATGAATTCGTAGTGGACGAGCGGCTCGGTGACCTGCAGCGGCTCGGGGACGATTTCACGGAGGCGGTCCGGATCGGTGCGGTACGTGATGATCAGAAACTCACGATCGACGAAACGGTACGGGCCCATCGGGAAGGCAGGGCTGGTCAACGGCATCGCAAACGCTTTCGATCGGACATCGCTGGGTTTCATGCGGACTCCTTGTTGTTGATCGCTTCGTGGATGAGTGGACGTAATCGTATGCCTGTGCGTTGCCGTTGTGCGATGCCGCATCTGGAATTAATTGTTGCCGATTTCGAATAATTTGCGGCGTAAATATTGAGATGAATGAGACAAACGGCCTGGACGGCGTGCCGGCCGGGCGATGGTCGCAGGCGTCGATGACGCCCTCATGTGAAAAGGGTGAGTCTTTACGGGAGAGGTGGTGAGCCCTTACGGGAGACGGTCGCGCGGGAATATGACAATTGTGTGAACTTGTGTTGCAGTGCAGGCTCTAAGTGCGTTCGCCGCGCGCGCCTCGCCCGGGCGGCGGCCGCATTAAGCACCGCTTAAGCGGCCACGCCCTAGCATCGTTCGACTCCGGCCGGGCAACCGGCCGATCTTTTACGCCCCACGCAACCGGATTCATGCAGAACCTCAATCTCGCCCTCTTTTCCGCCATCAACGCCGGCGGTGCACCGCACCCGGGCGTCGCCCGCCTCGCGATCTTCGCCGCCGACTGGCTCGTCTATGCGCTGCCCGCGATGCTGCTGCTGACCTGGCTCTTCGGCGCGCGCCCCGCGCGGCGCCAGGCGATCGAAGCCGGGGTCGGCGTCTGCGTGGCGCTCGTGCTCGCGCAGGTGCTCGGGCATGTCTGGTTCTCGCCGCGCCCGTTCATGGCCGGCGTCGGCACGCAGCTGATTCCGCACGCGCCGGACAGTTCGTTTCCGAGCGATCACATGACGTTCGCGTGGAGCATGGCGGTCGGCCTGCTGCTCGGCGGCACGACGCGGGTCACCGGTTTCGTGATGGCCGCGATGGCCGTGGCGATCGCATGGGGGCGCATCTATGCGGGCGTGCACTGGCCGTTCGACATGGCGGGCGGCGTGCTGGTCGGCACGGTGGGCGCGCTGGCCGCGCACCTGTACGGGCAACGCGTGACCGCGCTGCTCGAACGGCTCGGCGATTCGGTGCATGCGGTCGTGATGGGACGCCGGCAGGCGCCGTAAGCGGAACGAGGCGGAACGCAGCGGCAGGGACGCCGTCAGCCGGGCGAGCCGGGTGTGCGGGCCGATTCGGCCGAGGCGGACGGGCCGTCGCTCGCGTCGTGCAGTTCGGGCGTATCGGCCGGATGCCGCGCGGCATCGCGGTCGAGGGCGCTTTCCTTCAGGATCGCGCACATCGCGACGAACAGCGCGAGGACGACCGCGGCGAGGCCGCAATAACCGGCGATCTTCAGATGGCGAAGGAAAGGCGAAGCGTGGCTTGCTTTTGTCATGACCGGGCGCTCCTGGACGGGCTGCGGCGGCTGTCGCCCGACAGCGGCGTCGCAGACATACATATATACCAGCCGCGATGCCGGTGCCAAGCCCACCGCTGCGCCGGCGCCACGATTGTTTCGGCCGCCGGTCGAGCGGGCGCTCCCGGTCAGTCTTCCAGCGTTTCGTGCACGGCCGCCGCGCCGCGCTTCCAGTAGGCCGCCGCGCGGATGCGCGACTTGTCGACGCCGCGCTCGCCGGTCAGGTGCTGGCGCACCGCGCGCATCGACAGCGCTTCGCCGGCCGCCCACACGTAGCCGTCGCCGGACGACGGCAAAGGCAGATCGCGCACGGCATTCAGCAGCACGTCGCCGTCCGCCGCGTCGGCTTCGGCGCGGAAGCGCCAGATTTCATGCACGTCGGCGCGCGTATCGAACGAGATCTGCGCGGTGCGATCCGCGACTTCCAGCACGACCGCCGCGCGCGCGCCGGCCGGCAATTCCTCGAGGCGCCGCGCGACGGCCGGCAGCGCCGTATCGTCGCCGATCAGCAGATGCCAGTCGAAACCGGTCGGGACGACGAACGAACCGCGCGGGCCGCCGATGCCGAGCCATTGGCCGACGCGTGCCTGCGCGGCCCACTGCGATGCCGGGCCCGGATGGTTCAGCACGAATTCCAGATCGAGTTCGCGGGCGGCGCGGTCGAAGCGGCGCGGCGTGAAGTCGCGCGCGACCGGCTTCGGTTCGCCTGCCGGAAACTCGGGGCCGTTCGCACCGAGCGTCGGCAGCGCGGGGCGTTCCGCGCCGGGCGGCGGGAAAAAGACCTTCACGTGATCGTCGAACGATGCGGATTCGAAATCCGCGAGATCGGGGCCGCCGAGCGTGACGCGCAGCAGATGCGGCGTCACGGCATGCACGCGCAGCACCTGCAGCAGGCGGAACTTGAGGGTGTGGCGCACGCGGGTCACGGTGCGCTCGGACGTGTTCTGCATCAATCCGTTCTCCTTGGGTGGTGACGGGGCGGCGCGCATCACGCGCCGGCGCCGCCTTCGATTTCGGCCGTCGCGCGGCGCATGATGGCCGCGATGCGGCGCTGTTCGTCGGCATCGGCGGCGCTCTTGTGCAGCAGCGCGCGCTTGAGCGCGAGACGGGCCTCGACGAATTCCGGCAGCCAGCCGGCCTGCGATTCGTCCTGCGCTTCATTGCCCGCCGATTCCCCGGCGAACGCGCGGCGCATGAACTCCATCTTGCGGGCGAGGTGCGTGAGGCGGGCGAACAGCGTGTCGACGCGTTCGCGCTGGGCGTCGAGATGTGCGCGGCCTGCGTCGGTCAGCGCATAGCGCTTGCGGTTGCCTTCCGCCTGCGACGCGACGAAGCCGACTTCCTCGAGGTACGTGAGCGCCGGATACACCATGCCGGGGCTCGGGCTGTAAAAGCCGTTCGAGCGCGTGTCGAGCGCCTTGATCAGTTCGTAGCCGTGGCTCGGTTGTTCGGCCACCAGCGCGAGCAGCAGCAGTTGGAGGTCGTCGGAGCTGAACTGGCGGCCGCGCGGCATGCCGTCGTCGCCGAAATCGCCAAAGCCGCCGCGTCCGCCCCGGCCGCCGAACGGGCCGCCACCGCCAAACGGGTCGTGGCCGCGGCGATGGCGGCCGATCGCGTGCAAGACGCCGGCGAACCAGTCAGGGCCGGCATGCGCACCATGACCGTCGCATCGGGCATGGCCGCGGGAGGGGTTGTGTCGCATGATCGTGTCCTATATGTCGTAAAACATATCTAAAGATATATATCGAAAGATACAGCGTCAAGGGGATTATTGAGGGCGGGATGGTGGTGGGGGCTGTGGTGGATGGCCGGTGCCGGCGTGGTTCGTGGGCGCGCTCCGTCGAGGGCGCCGGTGGATGGCTCCTCGATAAACAGAGGGCGCGATGCCGCATCACGTGCCGCTGCCGTCGGGTGACCATTCCCGAGGCACTGTCGTGCCGACACCCCCTGCGTTCGCCGACTATATCGCGGGATATTTGCCGCGGCACGACGTG
>NZ_BCPP01000661.1:0-4141 GCF_016586125.1 Burkholderia sp. E168m23 | reverse complement strand
CCACCGTCGACGATGACGACGGTCTGTCCGTGCAGCGCCTGCATGAATGGCAGTGAGCGGGCCAAGCCGGCCACGCGTCGAGTGGGAGTGTCAGGGTCTGGGAACATTGGCGTTCGAAAGGATGAAGGGGATACCTGTCGTTGCGCGACGCTCGATCAAACAGTGCGTTGCATGAGTCGGCGAATCTCGTCGGGCGTTTGTGCGTCGCGTGACGCTTGCCGGATCGCGCGTTCGCTGAACCATCGCGCGGCGTCGGCGAGCAGTTCGAGGTGTGCACGGTCGTCCGCGTGCGGCAGCACCAGCACGACGAATTCGCGCACGGGCTTGCGGTCGGGCGCGTTGAACGTGAACGGGTATCGCGCGCGGACGAACAGCGCGACAGCCGAACCGATCCCGTCGACGCGCGCATGCGGAATCGCGACGCCCTGGCCGAGGCCGGTCGAGCCGAGTTGTTCGCGCTTGATCAGTTCGGCCCGGATCCGTTCCGCGGATACGCCGCTGTCGCGTGCGACATGGTGAGCGACGAGGTCGAACAACTGGATCGCACTTTCCACCGGTACGTCGAGCAGGATATTGTCCGGCGGACAGGCGTCGGCGAGCGCGGTCGCGAACGGCGTGCCACCGCGTTGCTGAGGGCGGTCGGATTGGCCGTCGACGGCGGCCTGATGCGTTTGCATGCGGATCTCTCCGTGTCGGGATGACAGGGGAATCCTAGACAAACCCGCGTAAAGACGGTGTCAGATACGCGGGGGCCGGGCATTAAAATCTCGTATCGAGCGCCGATGCCGCCGCGCGCGATACGGACGCCCTCAGGTTCCCGACAGCACGAACGGCAGCGTCGTCAGCAGAAACACTGAAATGCCGACGACCGGCGCGCCGAATGCGATTGCCGCGAACGCCATGATGGCGCTCGCCAGCACGAGCGTTCTCGACACCCGGCGGTGTCGGCCGTGCGCCGTCGTCCGGTCCTCGCGCAGAGCATGGGTTCGCGCGCCGATCACGTGTTTCCAGAACGTCAAGCCCAGCATCATTCCATTGCTCCTGTATGAAAGACGATCGAGACGGGGCGCGCGCGGCTTCGGAAGCGAGAATCCCCGTGAATAAAATCAGTGATGCAAAATAAATGGATCGGATCGGCAGACCGATGTCGTGCCGTTACGCGGAACGTGTCGCACGCATTGCGATGTGCGATGCGGGACGACCGAATCGACGTCGTGTTCAAGCATGCACGGGAAGGACCACGGCGCGCACCGTCCGCCTGTCGGCGGGACGGTGGCTCGGGAAGGAGACGCAGGCGTCCGGCCTGTCAGGCGGAGAAGCAACCCGGAGGACGAGGACTTCGGATGCGCATGGCGCGTGCTCGGTAGTGGATGGCGAATCCATTCTAGCGAACGGATGCGCGGGCGCAAGTAAAAAGGTCGTAAAGGTGCGTGAATCCGGTTACGCACGCGCCGGAGACGGGGGGCGTCGGGCCGGTATGGCCGGTGAGCGTTCGAGACGGACGAGTACGCCGCGAATCAACGTCCGGCCAGCATCCGCCCACCCACTGCCATCAGCAACAGTCCGGCGGCCGTATCGAGCGCGGCCTTGCGCCGGACCAGCAACCGGCGCACCGACGGACGCGACGCGAGCAGCGCCATCGTGCAATACCACGCAGCCGGGGTCGCGACCGACAGCACGACGACCGACAGATCGAGCCACGCCGGCGCATGGGCCGGCGCCCTCAGCGCGAAGATACTGCCGTAGAATGCGACGGACTTCGGGTTCGTCATGCTGGCGACGTAGCCTTTTCTCGCCGCGCGCCAGCCGGACGTCGCGGCCGGCGCGGCAATCGGCCCGCCGGCAATCGTATTGCGTCGCGCCAAAGTACACAACGCGTGACGACTTCCATCGCCACGCGTTGCACGATCCTACTCAACCGCACGCACGCCGGCGAACCGGCGCGCACGCTGCTGCGTCGTCAGAAATCGAACCCCGGCCCGCCCGCACCCGGGCCGCCCGGTGCGGCGGCCGGCGCCGCATCCTTCGGCGCTTCGTACACGGTCGCATCGGTCGTCAGCAGCAGCCCGGCCACCGACGCCGCGTTCTGCAGCGCGGTGCGCGTGACCTTGGTCGGATCGAGCACGCCCGATTCGACGAGATCGCCGTACTCGCCCGTCTGCGCGTTGTAGCCGAAATTGCCCGTGCCTTCCGCGACCTTCGCGACGACGACGCTCGCTTCCTCGCCCGCATTGGTGACGATCTGGCGCAGCGGTTCCTCGAGCGCGCGCAGCACGATCTTGATGCCCGCGTCCTGATCGGCGTTCGCACCCTTCAGTTCGCGGATCGCCTGCCGCACGCGAATCAGTGCGACGCCGCCGCCCGGCACGATGCCTTCCTCGACGGCCGCGCGCGTGGCGTGCAGCGCGTCGTCGACGCGGTCCTTCTTCTCCTTCACCTCGATTTCGGTCGCGCCGCCGACCTTGATCACCGCCACGCCGCCCGCGAGCTTCGCGACGCGTTCCTGCAGCTTCTCGCGATCGTAGTCGGACGTGGCCTCTTCGATCTGCACGCGGATCTGCTTCACGCGCGCTTCGATGTTCTTCGCATCGCCCGCGCCGTCGATCACCGTGGTGTTTTCCTTGCCGACCTCGATGCGCTTCGCCTGGCCCAGTTCGGCCAGCGTGGTCTTCTCGAGCGTCAGGCCCGTTTCCTCGGCGATCACCTGGCCGCCGGTGAGGATCGCGATGTCCTCGAGCAGCGCCTTGCGGCGATCGCCGAAGCCCGGCGCCTTGACCGCGACCGTCTTCAGGATGCCGCGGATGTTGTTCACGACGAGTGTCGCGAGCGCTTCGCCTTCGACGTCTTCCGCGATGATCAGCAGCGGCCGGCCCGACTTGGCGACCTGTTCGAGCACCGGCAGCAAGTCGCGGATGTTCGAGATCTTCTTGTCGTGCAGCAGGATGTACGGGCTTTCGATCTCGGCGATCTGCTTGTCCGGATTGTTGATGAAATACGGCGACAGGTAGCCGCGATCGAATTGCAGCCCTTCGACGACGTCGAGCTCGTCGGCGAGCGACTTGCCGTCCTCGACCGTGATCACGCCTTCCTTGCCGACGCGGTCGATCGCTTCCGCGATGCGCTGGCCGATCGACTCCTCGCCGTTCGCGGAGATCGTCGCGACCTGCGCGATTTCCTTGCTCGTGGTGGTCGGCTTGCTGATCTTCTTCAATTCCTCGACGGCCGACGCGACGGCCTTGTCGATGCCGCGCTTCAGGTCGAGCGGATTGAGCCCGGCCGCCACGTATTTCTGGCCTTCACGGACGATCGCCTGCGCGAGCACGGTGGCCGTGGTCGTGCCGTCGCCGGCTGCGTCGCTGGTGCGCGACGCGACTTCCTTCACGAGTTGCGCGCCGATGTTCTGCAGCTTGTCCGCGAGTTCGATTTCCTTCGCGACCGACACGCCGTCCTTCGTGACGACGGGCGCGCCGAAGCTGCGTTCGAGCACGACGTTGCGGCCTTTCGGGCCGAGCGTGACCTTCACCGCGTTCGCGAGGATGTTCACGCCTTCGGTCAGCTTCGACCGTGCGATGTCGCTGAAAAGAATTTCCTTGGCTGCCATGATTGCGCTCCGTTATTGATTGACGACCGCGACGATGTCTTCTTCGCGCAGCACGAGAAACTCGTTGCCGTCCACCTTGACGGCTTGCCCCGCGTACTTGCCGAACAGCACGCGTTCGCCGACCTGCAGATCGGGCACGATGCGCTGGCCGTCCGTGTCCTTGCGGCCGGGGCCGACGGCGATCACTTCGCCCTGGTCGGGCTTTTCGGCGGCGCTGTCGGGGATCACGATGCCCGACGCGGTGGTGGTTTCCTGATCGAGTCGCTTCACGATCACGCGATCGTGCAAGGGGCGTAGGCTCATTTTTTCGTCCTGTCCTGTTCTGTCGAAATTGGCTGGCACTCTTTAACAGAGAGTGCTGACGAGTATAAAAATGCGCGGCGGCGCGATCCAATAACGGATTTGCACAAGCATTCGCGCCGTCGTGCAAAGCGGGTGGGCCCGTTATTGCGACACGGCGGGCTGCGGGACCGGCGAACAGACCGGGCGGATCGTCTCGCCGGCCAGCACGCGCTTCACGAACGGAATCGAATCGGCGAG
>NZ_BCPP01000660.1:0-4151 GCF_016586125.1 Burkholderia sp. E168m23 | reverse complement strand
CGGTCGTCGACCGCACCGGCAAGGTGCTCGCGACCGACACGATCTACCCGCACGAGCCGCGCCGCGACTGGGACGGCTCGATCGCAAAACTCGCGCGCATCGCCGCGCAGACGCAGGCCGAGCTGATCAGCATCGGCAACGGCACCGCATCGCGCGAAACCGACAAGCTCGCGAGCGAACTGATCGCGAAACACCCGGAGCTGCGGCTGCAGAAGATCGTCGTGTCGGAAGCCGGCGCATCGGTCTACTCGGCGTCCGAGCTCGCCGCGAAGGAATTCCCGGATCTCGACGTATCGCTGCGCGGCGCCGTGTCGATCGCCCGCCGCCTGCAGGACCCGCTCGCCGAGCTCGTGAAGATCGAGCCGAAGGCGATCGGCGTCGGCCAGTACCAGCACGACGTGAACCAGCGCGAACTCGCCCGCTCGCTCGACGCGGTCGTCGAGGATTGCGTGAACGCGGTCGGCGTCGACGCGAACACCGCGTCGGCCCCGCTGCTCGCCCGCGTGTCGGGCCTGAACGCGACGCTCGCGCGCAACATCGTCGACTATCGCGATGCAAACGGCCCGTTCCCGTCGCGCGAGCACCTGCGCAAGGTGCCGCGCCTCGGCGACAAGACTTTCGAACAGGCCGCCGGCTTCCTGCGCATCAACGGCGGCGAGAACCCGCTCGACCGCTCGTCGGTGCACCCGGAAGCGTATCCGGTCGTCGAGCGGATGCTCGCGAAGATCAACAAGCGCATCGACGACGTGCTCGGCAACCGCGAAGCGCTGTCGGGTCTGTCGCCGACGGAATTTGTTGACGAACGTTTCGGCCTGCCGACCGTGCGCGACATCCTGGCCGAACTGGAGAAACCGGGCCGCGATCCGCGTCCGGAATTCAAGACGGCCACGTTCCGCGAAGGCGTCGAGAAGGTCTCGGATCTCGTGCCGGGCATGACGCTCGAAGGCGTCGTGACGAACGTCGCGGCGTTCGGCGCGTTCGTGGATATCGGCGTGCACCAGGACGGCCTCGTCCACGTGTCGGCGATGTCGACGAAGTTCATCAAGGACCCGCACGAAGTCGTGAAGGCCGGCCAGGTCGTCAAGGTGAAAGTGATCGACGTCGACGTGAAGCGCCAGCGCATCGCGCTGACGATGCGCCTCGACGACGACGCGGCAGCGCCCGGCATGACCTCGCGCGGCGGCCAGGATCGCGGCAATGCGGGGCGCGGCGCCGCCCGCCCGCAGCGTTCGCGCGAACCGGAGCCGGCCGGCGCGATGGCCGCGGCATTCGCGAAGCTGAAGCGCTGAGCACGCGAACAGCCGTCGACGTACAAAAAAGCCCGCCGAAAGGCGGGCTTTTTCATTATCTGGACAAACGCGGCGCGCGCCGCGCTCGTCAGATCTCGATCTTCGTCCCGAGCTCGACGACGCGGTTCGCCGGAATCGCGAAGAAATCGGTCGGCTTCGCGGCATTCTGGTGCATCCACGCGAATACGCGCTCGCGCCAGATCGACATCCCCGGCAGATGCGTCGGCACGACCGTTTCGCGCGCGAGGAAGAACGACGTGTCCATCAACTCGAACATCATGTGGTGCGTCCGGCCGAATTCCTCGAGCACGGCCTTCACGTCCGGCGTCTCGTTGAAGCCGTACTCGGCCTTGACGATGTACAGGCCGCCGCCCGCGTCGCGCGCGCTCTGGCGCTTGTCGTCGCGCACGTACGGAATGTCGCGCGTGACGAACGTCAGGAAAATGGTCCGCTCGTGCAGGACCTTGTTGTGCTTCAGGTTGTGCAGCAGGCTGACGGGGACGAGCTTGTCGTTGCCGGTCAGGTAGATCGCGGTGCCGGACACCCGGTGCGGCGGATGCGCGAGCAGCCCCTGCAGGAACGGCTCCAGCGGAATACCGTCGGCCGCCGTGCGTTCCTTGACGATGTGACGCCCCTTGTACCAGGTCATCAGCAGGAAGAACAGCAGCGCGCCGATGCCGAGCGGCAGCCAGCCGCCCTGCGCGACCTTCAGCAGGTTTGCGCCGAAAAAGCCGAGGTCGATCGCAAGGAACACCGCGATGATCGCGCCGACCAGCAGCCGGTTCCAGTTCCACACCTTCACCATCACGACGCACGCGAGCACGGTCGTGATCACCATCGTCGCCGTCACCGCGATGCCGTACGCAGCCGCGAGGTTGTCCGAGCTCTTGAAACCGACGACGATACAGAGGATCACGGCCAGCAGCAGCCAGTTCACGACCGGCACGTAGATCTGGCCGATCGCGAGCTCGGACGTATGCAGCACCTTCATGCGCGGCACGTAGCCGAGCTGGATCGCCTGCGACGTCAGCGAGTACGCGCCGGAAATCACCGCTTGCGACGCAATCACGGTCGCGACCGTCGACAGCACGACGAGCGGCAGCAGCCCCCATTCGGGTGCCAGCAGGAAGAACGGGTTTTCGATCGCTTTCGGATTCTGGATCAGCAGCGCGCCCTGACCGAAATAGTTCAGCACGAGCGACGGCATCACGAGCCCGTACGCGGCGTACCGGATCGGCTTGGCACCGAAGTGGCCCATGTCCGCATAGAGCGCTTCCGCGCCGGTCAGCACCAGCACGACCGAGCCGAGCACGACGTAGGCCTGCAGCAGGTGGTCGGCCATGAACGACGCCGCGTAATACGGATTGATTGCCGCGATGATGCCCGGCACGCGAACGATGTGGTACACACCGAGCGCCGCGATCACGACGAACCACAGCACCATGATCGGGCCGAACAGCTTGCCGACCAGCGCGGTACCGTGCCGCTGGATCCAGAACAGCGCGATCAGGATCACGATGGTGATCGGCAGCACGAGATGGGACAGGTGCGGCGTCGCGATCTCGAGACCTTCGACGGCCGACATCACGGAAATCGCCGGCGTGATCACCGCGTCCCCGTAGAACATGCACGCGCCGAATATCCCGAGCGCCATCAGCGCGCCCGCGACACGGGTTTTCGAATCGAGCGGCCGCAGCGACAGCGCCATCAGCGCGAGCACGCCGCCTTCGCCGTTGTTGTCCGCCCGCATCACGAACAGCAGGTACTTGACGCCGACCACCAGCAAGATGGCCCAGAACAGCAACGAGATCACGCCGAGAATCGACCCTTCGGTCAGCGGAATGCCGTGCGCGGGGCTGAACGCTTCCTTGAGCGAATACAGCGGGCTGGTACCGATGTCGCCGAACACGACGCCGATGGCTGCTATCGCTAGCGCCCGCATCGAGTGTTGTTGCGTCGAATGCGGCGAGTGTGCGGCGTCGGTCGCGTGAGTCGTGTCGTTCATATGAAGCGTAATAATCGGGTCCGGGTCGGACAAAACGAGCGCTATTCTACTCGCGCCCCCGTGAAACGCCGCCCTGCCGTGTTGCCGTGGAACCACGTGATCCACGCTGCGCATGCAATCCGGCGCGACCTGTGGCAGGGCTGCCATCATAGCCGGGGCCGCGCCGCCTGCCTATCGGGTCCGCAAGGCGCCCCGCGTGGCGCCACGCGCGCGCCAATGAAAAACGGCGCCGCAAGCGGCGCCGTACCAAGGCTTTCCTTCGATCGGCCGGCCGCTTACGCGCCCGAACCGTCGCGCTGTGCGCGACCGCGCTTGATCCACGCCTCGAGGTTGTGCGGACGAACCGTGTCCCACTCCTCGAACGGCTGATGAATCCACGGATTCGTCGGCAGGAACTGCGTGTGATAGTCGGGCTTGACCTTCGAGCAACCCTTGTACCAGAGCACGGCCGAACGTACGGCCGTGACCGCCGGATAGCGCTCCTTCAGATGCTCCTGCACGCGTGCGAGCGTGACGCCGGAATCGACGAGGTCGTCGACCAGCAGCACGTTGCCCGCGAGATGGCCGCGCGTCATCGTGATGTACTGCGCGATGTCGAGCTCGCCCTGCTCGGTGCCGGCCGCTTCCCGGTACGAGCTCGTCGCGAGAATCGCGAGCGGCACGTCATAGATGCGCGACAGCTGGTCGCCGACGCGCAGGCCGCCGCGCGCGAGGCACAGGATCTGGTCGAACTTCCAGCCGGAGGCGTGCACCTGGAGCGCGAGCAGCTCGATCAGACGATGATACTCGTCCCAGCCTACCCACAGGTTCTTGTCGTCGTTGCGCGGATCGGTCATCAAGTCTGCCGCCGTCATCGT
>NZ_BCPP01000659.1:0-4152 GCF_016586125.1 Burkholderia sp. E168m23 | reverse complement strand
GCCACGCGTGGCACGACAGGCTCGACAAGACGCTGCCGATCGACGTGATGCAGTCAGCCGGCGCTGCCCGGCTATTTCCTGCGTGCCGCGCGCGCCTGCGTCTGCGCCGGCGGCGCGGCGGATTCCCGTATGCGCAACTCGGGCTGGACGGCATGGCCGGGCCCCGTGGCGCCGTTCTCGAGCGCGTCGAGCAACGCGTGCGCGGCCTGGCGCCCGATCGCGTCGGTGTCGACCCACATCGTCGTCAGCGGCGGCTGGATCTCGCGCGCGAGCGCGACGTCGTCGAACCCGGTGATCGACAACTGCGCGGGCACGTCGATGCCGAGCGCCTGCGCTTCGAGCAACGCGCCGAGCGCGAGCGCGTCGTTGCCGCAGATCACGGCCGTCGGCCGCGTCGCCGCATCGCTGCCGGCGATCGCGCGCAGGCTGGCCCGCCCGAACGCGATCGTGGCCGCGCCTTCGTGCTGATGCACGGGGCGCACCGCGAGCCCGTGCGCGGCCAGCGTGTCGTGAATGCCGCGCAGGCGGGCCTGGACACGGTCGTTGTCCGTCGACGGCTGCATGATGATCGCGAAATCGCGATGGCCGAGGTCGAGCAGGTGCGTGGTGAGCCGTGCGAACGCCGCGCGGTTGTCGAAGCCGATGCAGCAGTGCGGGCTGTCGTCGCGGTACGCATACGTGACGACGTACGGCACGCGATGCATCGCAAGGAGTTCGAACAGTTCGGGCGGGTACGCTTCGCCGACCAGCGATACCGCTTCCACGCCGCGCGACAGCATCGCGCGCACTTGCGCGAGCGCCTGCGCGGGGTCGTAGTTCGAGCAGCCGAGGAACAGCGTGATGCCGTGCTCGGCCATGATCGTCTGCATGCCGGCGACCTGCGACGCGAACACCTGGTCGTCGAGGGTCGGAATGATCGCGCCGGTAATGTGGGTACGCGTGGACGCCAGCGCGCGGCCGGCCGCATTCGGAATCCAGTTCAGTGCGAGCGCCGCGTCGCGCACGCGCTGCTGCACGTCGGCCGACACCTTGCCGGGGTCGTTGTACACGCGCGAGACGGTCGCGGTCGACACGCCGGCCAGTTTCGCGACGTCGCCCAGCACCGAGCGGCCGCTGCCGCGGCGTGCCCGCGATGCGCCGCCGCGGGGCGGGGCCGTGCTCATCGGCCGTCTCCCGGCGGGGTAGGCCTGCCTGCGCCGTGCGTTGCCAGTCGCGTCATTGTTTACCCTCGATTCATGGTGGCCGCGCTTGCATCCTCATTCGATCCTGTGAGAATGTAAGCGCTATCTTGAAGCTGTTCCGTATTATGTCAGACATGGATTACACCCGCACCGCGAAATTTTCAGAGACGACAGCCTTTCCGGCCATTTTGTCGATCTCAAATGTAAGCGATTACATTCAAGCATGAGCGATCTCACCTCACCGCGTATCGCTGTCGTCGGCAGCGTCAACATCGACCTCGTCACACGGGCGCCGCGCCTGCCGGTGCCGGGCGAAACGCTGCTCGGCACGACGTTCGAGACCGTTCACGGCGGCAAGGGCGCCAACCAGGCGGTCGCGGCCGCGCGCCTCGGTGCATCGGTCGCGATGATCGGCTGCGTCGGCGACGACGCGTTCGGCGCGCGCTTGCACGCCGCGCTGGCGGCGGAGCGCATCGACGTGACGCACCTGCACCGGATCGCGGGCACGGCAACCGGCGTGGCCACGATCACGGTCGACGACGGCGGCGCGAACAGCATCGTCGTCGTGCCTGGCGCGAATGCATGCGTCGATGCCGACCGGATCGACGCGGCGCGCGACGCGATCGCCGGAGCCGCGCTGCTCGTGTGCCAGCTCGAAGTGCCGGTCGCCAGCGTGGCGCGTGCGATTGCGTGCGCAAGCGCCCACCACACGCCGGTGCTGCTCAACCCGGCGCCCGCGCAACCGCTTTTCGATGCGTTGCTGGCGCGGGTCGACTATCTCGTCGTCAACGAAACCGAGGCCGAGTCGCTGACCGGCATCGCCGTGGGCGACGACGCATCGGCCGCGCGCGCCGCCGATGCGCTGTGCGCGAAGGGCGTCGGCAACGTGCTGGTGACGCTCGGCGCGCGTGGCGTGTGCTGGCGTGGCAGCGCAGGGAGCGGCCGCCATCGTGCGATGGCGGTGGCGGCCGTCGATACGACCGCGGCCGGCGACACGTTCGTCGGCGGGTTCGCGGTCGCGCGGGCCGGCGGCGCGTCGATGGACGACGCGATCGGCTTCGGCCAGCGTGCGGCCGCGATCAGCGTTACGCGCCATGGCGCGCAGACGTCGATTCCGACGCGCGACGAAGTCAACCCTATGGATACCTGAATTCCGCATGCGACGGAACGGCCGAACCCGGCCCCTACCAGTGACATGGAGACAATCGACATGAACGACAACCCACCTGTTCCGCACGCGCCGCCCCGGATTCGGCGCGGTCAACGCATCGCGCTCGCCCTGTTGATGGCGAGCGGGATCGTCAACTACCTCGATCGCGGCACGCTGGCCGTCGCGAGTTCGGCGATCCGCGGCGATCTCGGCCTGTCGCTCGCACAGATGGGGCTGCTGCTGTCGGCATTCTCATGGAGCTATGCGCTGTGCCAGTTTCCGGTCGGCGGGCTGGTCGACCGCATCGGTCCGCGCCGGCTGCTCGGCATCGGGCTGATCGTCTGGTCGTTCGCGCAGGCGTCGGGCGGCCTCGTGTCCACGTTTGGGTGGTTCATCGTCGCGCGCATCGTGCTCGGCATCGGCGAGGCGCCGCAATTCCCGTCGGCGGCGCGCGTGGTGAGCAACTGGTTTCCGCTGCGGGCGCGCGGCACGCCGACCGGTATTTTCAATGCCGCGTCGCCGCTCGGTACCGCGCTTGCGCCGCTGCTGCTGTCGGTGCTCGTTGCATCGTTCCACTGGCGCTGGGCGTTCATCGTGACCGGCGCGCTCGGCCTCGTCGTCGCCGTCGTGTGGTTCGCGTTCTATCGCGATCCGGTGCGCGCGCAACTATCTGCCGCCGAGCGCAATTATCTCGATGCCGATGCGCAGAGCGTCGCCGCGGCGCCGAAACTGACCTTCGCCGAATGGCGCAGCCTGTTCTCGCACGGCACGACCTGGGGGATGCTGATCGGCTTCTTCGGTTCCGTGTACCTGAACTGGGTCTACCTGACCTGGCTGCCGGGCTACCTGACGATGGAGCGGCACATGAGCCTGATCCGCACGGGCTTTGCCGCATCGGTGCCGTTCCTGTGCGGGTTCGTCGGTTCGCTGGTCGCCGGCTGGCTGTCGGATCTCGTCACGCGCCGCAGCCGGTCGCCGGTCGTGAGCCGGCGCAACGCGGTGGTGGCCGCGATGCTCGGGATGGTCGCGTTCACGATTCCGGCCGCGCTCGTGCAGAGCAATACGGTTGCGCTCGCATGCATTTCGGTGGTGATCTTTCTTGCCAACGCGGCGTCGGCGTGCTCGTGGGCGCTCGCGACGGCGGCCGCGCCGCCGAGCCGCATCGCGTCGCTCGGCGCGATCCAGAATTTCGGCGGCTTCATCGGCGGCGCGCTGGCGCCGATCCTGACCGGCATCATCGCGCAGAAGTGGTCGTTCGTGCCCGCGCTGCTCACGGCGGCGGCGATCGCGTTCGCCGGCGCGATGGCCTACCTGCTGCTCGTGCGCAAGCCGATTCCCGAACAGGCCGCGAACGCCGCGCCCGGACCGTTGCCGGCGTAATCGTGCAGCCTGCATTCGCATTCACTGAAGGAAGGAGAAACCGATGCAACATCCGCAGCAATCGAACGTGACCATCGAGGGGATCGTACCGGTGATGCTGACGCCGTTCGACGACGCCGGCGCGATCGACTACGCCGGGCTCGAGCGGCTCATCGAATGGTATCTGGCACACGGCTCGGACGCGTTGTTCGCGGTTGCGCAATCGAGCGAGATGCAGTTCCTGAGCCTCGCCGAACGCGCGGCACTCGCGCGCTTCGTGGTCGAGCGGGTGGCCGGGCGCGTGCCGGTCGTCGCGTCCGGCCACATCAGCGACGATCTCGACGCTCAGGTTACCGAACTGTGCGCGGCGGCCGAATCGTCGTATAACTTCGTATAATGTATGCTATACGAAGTTATTACGGGACCTCGGAAGTGAGACCGGCCGTTCGTTGAGATGAATCT
>NZ_BCPP01000658.1:0-4152 GCF_016586125.1 Burkholderia sp. E168m23 | reverse complement strand
GGCCGAGCGCGTCGAGCGCGCCGGACAGCGTGCGTTCGGCCGCCGCGATTTCGTGCGCCAGCGCCTGCTCGCGCGCGCCGCTGTTGCGAAAGCCTTGCGCATCGGCCAGCGCCGCGCGCAACGCTTCCGGCACGTCGACGGTCGACAGGCGCGCCTGTTGTTCGCGGACCTGCGCCAGCTCGCGCGTGCGCTCGTCGAGCGATTCGCGTGCGCCGGCAAGCGCCTGGTGCAGCGCACCGTGTTCGCGCAGCAGGTTCGCGACCGTCTTCAGCGACAGCGCCGTCGGCAACGCGGCGCGCAGCGACGCTTCGTCCGTCGGCCAGCCGAGCTGCGCGGCCGCCGACGACGCGGCTAACAGGTGCCGCTCGACGTCCGCGCCGAGCAGCAGCAGATCCTGCGCGTGATTCATGCATGCGCCGCGCAGCCGATCGAGCGCTTCGATATCGGCTTCGAGCGCCAGCGTGTCGGCGTCCGCGGCGATCGCATCGCGCGCCTGCCGCTTCGCGAGCAGATCGGCACGCCGCTCCTCGAGCACCTTCTGTTCGGCCGCGAGATCGCCCTGCGCCTTCAGCAGATCCGCGTACGCGGTCGGCGGCAACTCGACGACCGCGCCCAGTTCGGCCAGCGCCGCGTCCTTGACCGTCAGCTCCTTCAGGTACGGCGCAAGCCGCCGCACGCGTTCGAGCTTCGAGCGCAGCGCTTCGAGCCGGCGCTGTTCCGCGCGCGCCTGCTCGATCTGCTGCTCGACCGCTTCGCGCGCGTCCTTGCGATCGACCCAGTCGCGCGTGCGCACCTGGACCGTCTTCAGTTCGGTGACGGCTTCGTTGAATGCCGTTTCGGCCAGCGCGAACGCGCTGCCGCTGCGACGCGGCGCCCACAATTCGAGCGCGCGCGCGTCGAGTTCCTCGCGCACCGGCCCCAGGCTGCCGACCCCGGCAGCCGATTCGAACAGCACCTGGCCGAGCTTGTCCGATGCGTCGAGAATGCTGCGGCCGCCATCGACCAGCCGCCCGTGATCGAGCCCGAACATCTGCTCGAAGAATTCGCGCGTCGCGCCATCCAGGACGGCCGCGAGATAGTCGTCGGGCAGCTTGTCGTCGGCGGGCGTGCGCAACGGGCTGCGCCCGCGCGCCCGGTGGAACGCGAATTCGCCCGTGCCGCTCTCCAGCACGCCGCCGATCCGCAACTCGGGCGTGCTGTGCAGGAAATCGAGCGGCGTCTGCAGCTTCATCCCGAACAGCAATTCGGACACGGCCGTGCGGATCGTCGACTTGCCGGCCTCGTTCGGCCCGACAATCACATGAAAATCCTCGCTGGCCGACGGGAAGTGCAGCGTCTCGTCGGTGAACTTGCCGTACTTGATCAGATCGAGCTGACTGATGCGCATCGCTTACTCCCCCCTCGCCAGCCGCGCGAGCAGCGCGGGCCCGACCTGCTCGACCAGCGCGGTCAGCTCGCCCGCGCGCGCCATCGTCAGCAACGGCACCTCCTCCTTCACGTCGCTGCGGACCTTGCCGACGAACGGCTTCAGGTCGCGTTCGAGCAGCGCGAGGAAATCCGGATCGTGCGCGGCGTCGGCCAGGATCTGCTTCAGGTCCTCCAGCGCCTCGAGCGGTTCGCTTTCGCCCGGCTGCTGATCGGCCGCGGACGTCGCGAGCCGGACCTTCTCGAGCCACAGCCGCTCATTGCCGATGATGCCGATCTGGTTCAGCACCTCCGCACGCAACTGCGGCGCGCGGCCGAAAAAGAGGCCGTGCGCGGGGGTGCGCCCGGTAACGGTGACGCGCACCGCGCGCGGCACGTGGCCGTCGACGGTCAACAGCGCCTCCAGCGACTGGCCGATCTTTCTCGACAGATCGGCCACCGACACGCAATCGGACGCGTCGACCGACACGGCTTCCCAGCGCAGCACGTCGAGATACAGGCGCTCGACCTGCGTCTTGCCTTGCTCGACCGTCACGAGCACCGCGCCGCGCCGGCCCGTCTCGCGGATATGGCGTCCCTGCAGATTGCCGGGAAACACGACGGTGGACGGGCCTGTCCATTGCTGGAATTCATGCACGTGGCCGAGCGCCCAGTAGTCGTAGCCTTTCGCATGCAGTTCGGCCAGCGTGCACGGTGCATAGTTCGCATGCGCCGCATACCCTTCGAGCGCCGTATGCAGCACGCCGATGTTGTAGTACCCGGGCACCGGGTCCGGATAGCCGATCGCGAGGTTGTCGACGACGGCCTTGTCCTTGAAGCTCTGCCCGTGCAGCGCGACGTCGAATTCCGGCAGGCGGACGGTCTCCGGCTTGCGGTGGCCGAACACGGTGACGTTGTCGGGCAGCGTCAGCTTCTTCGTCATCTCGCTTTCGGCATCGTGGTTGCCGCCGAGCACGAACGCACGGATGCCGGCCCGGCGCAACCGCCCCATCTGCTGGCCGAAGAAGATGCCCGTGTTGTGATCCTTCCAGTCGCCGTCGTACAGGTCGCCCGCGATCACGAGGAACGCGACTTCCTCTTCGATCGCACGATCCACGAGTTGCCGCAGCGCCTCGCGCGACGCGTTGCGCAACTGCGCGGCCGGCGCGTCGGGATACGCGCTCAGGCCGTGCAACGGGCTGTCAAGGTGAATGTCTGCCGCGTGGATGAACTTCACGAAGGTTCCTCTGTTTCATGGCGAAGGGACGACGCCGCTCGCACGGGCCCGTGCCGTCAAGTGTCGTTCCGACCGCCGCCGGACTTGCCGCGGCACGCGCGGCGCGTGCCGAACCGGATCGCGCCGCCGGTTGCAAGCGGGTCGGGATGGTACCTGAAAGCGGATAACGACATGCGTTCTGCGTCGGTCCGGACGGTGGGGAAGCACGCGATACCGATGCGAATCGCCATTGTGCCGCAGTGCGATCGCGAGACAACGAAACCGCGCCACTGAAGAACGAGCGGTTCACGAAACGACGGCCAGCAATCGCTCGATATGGCGGTTGGGTTCGAAATCCGGTTTCGAGCGCAACGAAGGAAGCCGGCAAGGCGTTGAACGGGATTCAGGAAAACACGCCCGATCACCCCGCGTGCGTCGCACCACACGCAGGCATCCGGCTACCTGCTGTCACTCGCCGCGTCACGGTATCGATCGGACATGCTGGCCCATGCCGGCCGGCCCCGTCATCGTGGCGGCCGGTGGTCGGAACCCCTGCTATTTAAGCATGACGCGCGAGCAATGGGCAGTGGCCGCGCGCCGATAAAAAAGCCCGGCCCGCATCGAAGCGGGCCGGGCCGTGGCGGAATGGTGCCGCTTGTTACAGCGCGCCGCCTTGCGCCGACGCCGAACCCTTCACGCCGACCGATGCGCCGCCCTGCACCGAGTTCGTCGCACCTTCGAGCGCTTCGCCGGCCTTCGCCTTCGCACCGCCCGCGACGTCGCCAGCCGTCGACACCGCGCCTTGCGCATGGCTCTTCGTCGAGCTTGCGACGTGCTTCACGTGCGACTTCGTCGCGTGCACGGTCGATGCCGCCGCATCCTTCGTCGCACCGGCCGCCGAACCGACTGCCTGCGTCGCGCCGCCCACCGCCGTGCCGGCTGCCGAGCCCACGCCGCCGACCGTCTTGCCGACACCGCTCAGCGCGCCGCCGACTACATTGCCCGCACCCGCACCCGAGCCTGCCGCATTCGCGCCAGCGCCGGCCTGCACGCCCACGCCGCCGCCGAGCAGCGGCGTCTGAACCTGGGCGCCAACCCCTGCGGAACCCTGCGCGCCGGTCTGGGCCGTCTGTGCAAATGCAGCCGACGTCGCCATCGCCGTCAGAGCGGCACCCAGCAGAATCGTATGGATCTTGTTCATGGTCATTCTCCCCAAAGACGTTGTTGCTGCGGGCCGCCTTCGAGCGGCTTGTCGCATGCCTCACCGCGACATGCGGCAGGTGAAGCTAATGTAGCGGCGCCGCCGGGCAAAACGATTGAATTGCGGGGACTGTTACTTCCGTTGCAAATGCTGACGATTGACTCACACTGTTTGACAATCGGGGGCTTGCGGCGGGGTGAACGCCGTATTTGACAACGGGCATGCATGAACCGTGAGCTGGTACGGCAGACGGCTTCACGCCGACGATTCGTCCGATCGTCGTGTATCGGGGAAATCGGTCGTCTTTGTTTGCATTCCGAAGGGATAAGGC
>NZ_BCPP01000657.1:0-4161 GCF_016586125.1 Burkholderia sp. E168m23 | reverse complement strand
GAGATCGGCGACATGCCGCTGCCGTTGCAGGGCAAGCTGCTGCGCGTGCTGCAGGACAAGGAGTTCGAGCCGGTCGGTTCGAACCGGATCGTGCGCGCGGACGTGCGCATCATCGCCGCCACGTCGGCCGACCTGCCGGCGCTGGTGGCGGCTGGGCGTTTTCGCGCGGATCTCTATTACCGGCTGAACGTGCTGACGATCCATGCGCCGCCGCTGCGCGAACGCGCTTCCGACATCGCGGCGCTCGTCTACGCGACGCTCGAGGAGCTGGCCGCGCAGCACGGGCGCGCCGCACACTGCGAACTGACCGACGATGCGTTGCGGATGCTGTGCGCGTATCCGTGGCCCGGCAACGTGCGCGAGTTGCGCAATACGCTCGAGCGCGCGCTGATGCTGTCGGATCGCTCGGTGATCGATGCGCGCGCGCTCGCGCCGTTTCTCGGGCCGGTGCGCATTTCGCCGGACGGCGCTGCGCCGGCGCAGCGGGTTGGCGCGGTGCCGGCCGAGCAGCGCGCGGGCGATGCCCCGACGGCATCCGGTGCGCCGGCCGTCTCGTATGCCGATGCACTGGCGGCGTGGGAGCGCCAGTTCCTGACCGATGCGCTCGCGGCCTGTGACGGCAAGGTCGTCGACGCGGCTGCGCGTATCGGCATCGGCCGCGCGACGCTGTACAAGAAACTGGCGGCGCTGGGCATCGACCGGTAGGCCGATCGGCGAGGCCGGTGCTTCCCGATGTAATGCATCGAACAGGAGATCACGATGAAGCGAATCGGCATCGCAGGATGGCTGACCATGGTGCTGGCGAGCGCCGCACTCGCGCAGGCCAGCAACATCGACGGGCCCGACGCTCCAGACGCGCGGCGCAACTGGTACAACGATCCGTTCGTCGCGCTGTCGCAGGACGTGGCCGAATGCCCGTTGCCGCTCGGCCCGTGGATGACGCGCGCCGAGATGACTGACGATGCGCACTACCGCGCCGAACGCGGCACGACCTGCTGGCTCGCGCATCGCTGCACGAAGCCGAACTCCTATATGTATGACGCGTCGATCGCCGATGCGGCGAAGGCACACTTCGCGGGCTCCGATCATCTGCGCGGCACGAGCCTGTGGATCACCGTGCAGCGACGTTTCATCTACGTCGAGGGATGCGCGGATACGACGCTCGATCGCCAGGCGTTGCAACGCGAATTCGAGGCGCTTCCGGACGTGGAGCAGGTTTTCGTTCGCATCACCGAAGATCCGCGCAAGCGCTTGCCGTACAAGGCGCGCGGGCAACCCGACCGCACGCCGGACTGACGGTCGAAGGGCCGCCCATGGCATACTCGCCACATTCAAAAAAAGGTTGACGGGAACCACAATGAAACACATGCTTGCGTCGGTTTGTCGGTGGCCTCGGGTGGCCGTGATGTTGGCTCTGGTTGCAGGGCTCGGCGGGTGCGGCGGCGGTGCTCCGCTGTTCACTTCGGACGGGCGCCCGACCACCCAGGTGCAATGCACCGGCAACGACTGGAGCAATTGCACGGACAATGCCCGGGCCATGTGCAACGGCGATTTCGACGTGATCCAGCAATCGACGGATGACGCCGTGCGAAATCTTCTCTTCGCATGCAAGAAGAAGAGCGGTTATTGATCCCGACCTGACCGGTTGAGGAGACCACGATCGGGCGAAGCGCTTTTCTGTTTGCTTTGAGTCACTTGTTTTTCACGAATAACACTCACGGAGTCCCATCCATATGGCGACCTACAGGCAACTGAGCGCGCAGCTCGAACGGCTTCAGCAAAAGATCGACAAGGAACGCGAAAAGGCGATTGCCGACGCGATTGCGCATATCCGCGCGAAAATCGACGAATACGACATTACGCCGGAAGAGCTCGGTTTTCGCCCCGCAGGATCGAGTACTGCTGCTGCCACCGCGAAGCCGAAGCGCACGTTGCCGCCGAAGTACCTGAACCCGAAGACGGGCGAAACGTGGAGTGGCCGCGGGCGCGCGCCGGCATGGCTCGGCAAGAATCGCGGACGTTTCCTGATCAAGGACTGACTCCCGAAAATCCTCACCTTTCGTGTACCGACTGACGGTGCGAACGGCCTTCCGGCCTTCGCACCGTTTTGTTTTGGTGCGGCCGCCATGCGATTTTCCCCGCCGAATTGAAGTGCAATGTCGCGCAATTAACGGCTCCTGTTTTGCGAATTCGCTGCGATCCGGCCGCATATTGCGGGGAATTTCCGTAAACAAGCGTGTAATGACGTAACGCACACGCATTGGCATTCGCGATTTTCGCGGTGCATGCATGGTGCCGATTTTCATCACCTTTCGCGTGTTGGCGCGGTGTGTCGTGCGATTCCCGAAGATACTCACCATGGCTCCTGTAAATCCTCACCTTTGAGAAAGCGGCTGCAGCGTCGTGCCGCATTGCGTGCATCGTGCGTGCGGCGCCGTGATGCGGGGCCGCGTGTGTTGCAGTCCATGGTGCGAGCGTTGACGTCCGTCGAATAGTCGGCCATTCGGCATATAGGCAGTCGCAGGCGCTTCGCCTATGCTTGGGGTTCGCGTCGATTGGCGCGCGGCCCGCCGGCCGCAAGCCGATCGTGTCGTCTTTCGTCACCGCAGGGAGCCGATGTGACCGTTCGCCATCTCGATGCGTTGTTCCAGCCCAAGTCCGTTGCGGTCGTCGGCGCGTCGTCGCGCGCGGGCAGTATCGGCGCGATGGTGTGGTCGCGCGTGCTCGACGGCGCGTTCCAGGGGCCCGTGTGGCCCGTGAATCCGAAATATCGCGAGCTGGACGGGCATGCGGTCGTTTCCGACGTCGACCGGTTGCCCGCGCCGCCGTCGGTTGCCGTGATCTGCACGCCGCCCGCGACCTGGGCCGGCATCGTGCGCAAGCTCGGTGAGCTGGGTGCGCGCGTCGCGGTGATCGTCGGCGAGGCGCGCACCGACGCCGATCGCGCTGCGGTCGATCGCATGCTGAAGGCGGCGAAGCCGTTCGTGCTCCGTATCGTCGGGCCCGGCAGCCTGGGCGTGTTGTCGCCCGCGCGGCATGCGCATTTCGGCGCGCCTGCCTACACGGCACGATCGGGCGGCGTCGCGTGGGTGTCGCAATCGAATGCGTTGACGAACGCGGTGCTGGGCTGGGCCGATGCGCGGGGCCTCGGCTTTTCGCACGTCGTCGCGCTCGGCAGCGAATCCGATGTCGATGCGGGCGATGTCCTCGACTATCTGGCGAGCGATCCCGGCACACGCGCGATCCTGCTCGAGCTCGATACCGTGCGCGCGGCGCGCAAGTTCATGTCGGCGGCGCGCGCGGCGGCACGCAACAAGCCGGTGCTCGCGCTGCGCACCGGCCGTGCCGATCCCGGCGACGCGCTCTACACGGCGGCATTCCAGCGCGCGGGCATGGTGCGCGTCGATGCGCTCGACGATCTGCTCGACGAAATCGAGACGCTCGGCGTCGGCCGCGTCACCGCGCGAGGGGCGGCGACGCTCGTGACGAGCGACGCGGGCGTGGCGAAACTCGCGGTCGATGCGGTGGCCGAGGTGCGTGACGTGCTGACCGACTGGTCGCCTGCCGCAACGTCGGCCGTCGCGGCCGCGCTGCCGCATCTCGCGGCGCCCGGCAATCCGCTCACGCTGGGCGACGATGCACACCCCGAGCACTTTGCGGCGGCGATCAAGGCGCTCGCCCCGTTTCCGCAGACGGGTACGCTGTTCGTCGTCCATTCCACTTCGCACAGCGCGCCGGCCGATTCGGTCGCGCGCACGCTGATCGACTCGCGGCAGTACGCGCATCGCGGCATCCTCGCGTGTTTCTTCGGCGCGGTCGACGCGGCGACGCGCGATGCGCTGCACGCGAACGGCATTCCGGTGCACACGACGCCGCAGCGGCTCGCACGCGCGTATGCGCGTCTCGTCGACTACAACCTCGGGCGCCAACTGCTGATGCAGACGCCGGAGGGCACGCCGCCGCAGCCGGCCGAGTGCGTGGCGTCCGCCCAGGCCGACGCGCGCCGCCTGGTCGAAGCCGGTCAGCATGAACTGGCCGGCGAAGCCGCGCTGCGCTGGCTGTCCCATTTCGGTCTGCAGGGCGAGCAGCCCAACGAACCGGCCGGCAAGAAGGTCGTCGATATCACGATCGACATGTACGACGATTCGAATTTCGGTCCCG
>NZ_BCPP01000656.1:0-4168 GCF_016586125.1 Burkholderia sp. E168m23 | reverse complement strand
CAGCCAGCCGGCCTCGTTGCCGCCGACGATCCCGTAGACGGCCAGCATCAGCGATGCGGTCACCGTGATCGCGCCGGTGACGTCGAGCCGCGCGGCGCCGGCCGGTGCACGCACGCGCGGCAGCAGCGCGACGCACATCGCATAGACGGCGACGCCGATCGGCAGGTTGACGAGGAAGATCCAGTGCCACGACAGCGAGCTCGTCAGCAGTCCGCCGAGCAGCACGCCGATGCTGCCGCCGCCCGCGCACACGAAGCCGTAGACGCCCATCGCACGCGCGCGTTCGCCGGGTTCCGTGAAGAGATTCATGATCAGCGACAGCGAGACGGCCGAAACGACCGCGCCGCCGAGCCCCTGCACCGCGCGCGCGGCGATCAGCATCGCCTGCGATTGCGCGAGGCCGCAGGCGAGCGACGCGAGCGTGAACACGACGAGGCCCGCGAGGAACATGCGCCGCTGGCCGTACAGGTCGCCGAGCCGGCCGCCGAGCAGCAGGCAGCCGCCGAACGTCAGCAGGTACGCGTTGACGACCCAGACGAGGGCCGTTTCGGTGAAGTGGAGGTCGGTACTGATCGACGGCAGCGCAACGTTCACGATCGTGCTGTCGAGCACGATCATCAGCACGCCGAGGCAGAGCACGATCAGCGCGTACCAGCGCTTCTCGCCGTGAATCCCGTGGGTCATGGGCTTGCAGCCTTCTGATCGTTATTTGAAGGATGCATTGTAGAGGTCACCGGCGCGGGCTTCCTGCCGGTTTGTGGCAGGAGCGTCGCGTAGTGGCGCGCGGCCCCGATGCGCGTTAGGAGCGCGCCGGCAGTTCGCAGCCGTCGGGGCCGCAGGCGGCCGCATCGCTGCCGTCGAGTGCGACGATGCCGTCGCGCCACGCCTGGTCGAGCGCCTGCGCGAACGCGTCGGCCGGCTGCGCGCCCGACACCGCGTAGCGGCCGCCGAACACGAACAGCGGCACGCCGCGCCCGCCGATCTGCGCGGCGCGCGCGATGTCGGCTTCGACTTCGTCGCGGTACGCATCGCTGTGCAGCACCGCTTCGACGGCCGCGCGCTCGAGCCCGGCTTCGACCGCGAATTCGGTCAGCGCGGCATGATCGAACAGCGAGCCGTGTTCGCAGAAGTACGCGCGATAGAGTCGCTCGGTCAGCGCGTGCGCGCGGCCCGTGGCTTCCGCGAGCTTCACGAGCCGGTGGCCGTCGAGCGTGTCGCCAACCAGCGTGCCGGGCAGGTCGTAGCGAAGCCCGACGCTCGCCGCTGCATCGGTCACCTGGCGCAGCATCTGGTCGACCTGCGCGGGCGACATCCGGTATTTGCCCGCCAGCATCGCCTCGACCGGCTCGACGGGCTGGCCGGGCATCAGCCGGTACGCGCGCAGCGCGACGTCGACGCGGTCGGCGTGCGCGAACGCGGCCAGCGCCTCGTCGAAGCGGCGCTTGCCGATCCAGCACCACGGGCAGATCAGGTCGGACCAGATTTCGACGGTCAGGGTCGGGCGGGCGGTCGGAGTGGGAGCGGTCGTCATGGGCGATACGGGGCGGCAAAAAAATGTAACTGCGACTATATCACTTTATGCTTCCAAGCTCCGTCGTCCGCAGGCCCGGGCGAATCCGGGGCACGCCCTCGCATCGCGAAGGCTCGACGCGGAATCGGCAGTCCGGTACCGGTGTCCGGAGCGTGCCGTCATCACGCCCGCCGCATCGCGCTCAGGCGTCGCCCTGCGTTTCCTTCAGGTGCTTCAGATGCTTGTAGACCGTCGCGCGCCCCATCCCGAGCACGTTCGCGACGTAGTTAGCCGCGCTCTTGCCGCGGAACGCGCCTTCCGCGTAGAGCGCCTCGACGAGTTCGCGCCGGTGCTCGCGCGTGAGCCCGTTCAGCCCGACCTGCTGCTCGCGCAGCCAGCCGTGCAGGAACGTGTTGATGCGCTCCTGCCAGTCGTCGCGGAACAGTTCGTCGGGTTGCGCGACGACGCCCGCGCCCTTGATGAACAGGTCGAGTGTCGCGCGCACCTCGTCGAACACCGCGATGTTGAAGTTGATGCACATCATCCCGGCTGGCCGGCCTTCGTCGTCGAACAGCACGTTGCTGACGCAGCGCATCCGCCGGCCGTCCCAGTTCAGCTTCTCGTACGGGCCGATCACGCGCTCGCGCGCCGAATGATCGATTTCCTCGAGCGCGGAATCGTCGCCGACCTCGCGCTTCGACAAGTTGTTCGCGAGATACAGCACGGTCTGGTCGTGCAGGTCGTGGATCACGACTTCCGCGTACGGGAAGAACAGTGCGGCGATACCGTCGGCGATCGGCGCATAGCGGGTGAGCAGCAGGTCTTTGACGGGAGATTTCTTCTTGCGCATCGGTGTCGCGATCTCGGGTGGGCGGGAGCCGGGCAGCGTGTCGGGCCGGCGCGCCGGCGCACCGTGGGGCGGCATGCCCGTGCGCCCGTGCGCGGCCGCCGCGGCGGTTGCGCCATTGTATCGGCCCCGCGTGCGCGTGCCGCTCATGCGTGCGTCAGATGCATGTACAGCGCGTGCGCGATCGCGATGTCCTCGAGCCCGAGGCCGATCGAGCGGAACAGCGCGTGACGCGTGCGCGACGGCGCCGCGCAGGTGCCGGCGACGAGCGCGGGCAGGTCGCCGACGATCCGGCCGGCATCCCAGCCGTGCTCGGCAGCCGCGATCTGCATCTCGCCGGCGCTCGCGGGCGTCGTGTGCCGGTAGTCGCAGTAGACGTCCATGTCCGGCAGCCACGCGGGCGGGATTTCGTGGGCACGTGCGACGTTCGTACTGATCGACGTGACGAGCGCGGGGCGCGTGAGCATCCCGTCGCCGAGCACGGGCGTGCCCGACGACGTGCACAGCATCACCACGTCCGCGTCGCGCACGCAGGCCTCGACGCTCGCCGCCGCGCGGGCGCGCGGGTCGAGCGCGGCGAGGCTCGCCTGCAGCGCCGCGTTGCCGGCCAGCGCGGGCGAGTACACGCGGATCGAGGCCCAGTCGCGCAGTGCCGCCGTGTGCTTCAGGTGTGCAAGGCCGACCGCGCCCGCGCCGACGATCGCGAGATGGCGCGCGTCGCGCGGCGCGAGGCAGTCGACCGCGAGCGCCGTCGTGCCGGCCGTGCGCTCGACGGTCAGCAGCCCGGCGTCGCACCACATCAGCGGCTGGCCGGTCTGCATCGACATCAATGCGGTCCATGCGGTGACGACAGGTTTGCCGCCTGTCACGACATACGGCGACAGCTTCGCGCCGAACACCTGCTCGTCGGCGAGTGCGCCGAGATACGTGATGAAGTCGCCGGCCTGGTCGGGAAACAGCGTGAGCGTCTGCGGCGGCTGCACCGCGCGCGCCGCGGCGAGCGATGCGAACATGCGGCGCAGCGTGCCGAGCACGTCGAGCGACGGCAGCGCCGCGCGCACCGCGGCTTCGTCCACGGTCAGCGGCAGGGTGGGGACGGTTTGCGTCATGGGGACATCTCCGGTTCGGGCTGGACGGAAAGTCTCGAAAGACGGCGTCCGGTGAGGTTGGTTGTGGAATAAAAGTCTAATATAGACAAACAAAACCGGTGAGATTTTTCTTTTCGAGACTTTAATTCTTTACGTAGCGTATGAAAAACACCGTGAAATCAATGATGTTATGAGTAGGTGGCGAAATTTTTGCGAGGAGCGGCGGCGTGACGTTCTCGTATCCCCTATAGTCTATAGTAGACTTTGAGTCTATATTTGGCGTGCAGAACTCGGCGCGTCGGCAAGCGGCGGCCGCCTGCCTCGAATGCCGACCGGCGCCCGACCGTGGGCGTCGTGCGACCGATCTTCATCGCCTCACTCCAGAACAGAAGGACCGTCATGAACTGGAAGCTTTCCCTCTGCGCCGCTGCGGCGCTCGCGTGCGTGGCCGTCACGGCCCATGCGGAACCGACCACGTTGCGCTTCGGGATCGAAGCCGCCTATCCGCCGTTCGAGAGCAAGACGCCGTCCGGTCAGCTGCAGGGTTTCGACGTCGACGTCGGCAACGCGGTGTGCGCGAAGCTGAACATGAAGTGCGTGTGGGTCGAGAATGCGTTCGACGGGCTGATCCCGGCGCTGCAGGCGCGCAAGTTCGACGCGATCAACTCGGCGATGAACATCACCGCGAAGCGCAAGCAGAGCATCGACTTCACGCCGCCGATC
>NZ_BCPP01000655.1:0-4175 GCF_016586125.1 Burkholderia sp. E168m23 | reverse complement strand
AAATTATAGGGGTGTGCGTGGGGCTCATTTTTCCCAGATGGCGGGCCGGTATTTTTCTTATCTTACCTCTGGAAATGGGGCCGACACATATTTGTGGTCGGGAGTATGGGCGGGAAGCAGATCGGCCGGGCTGTTTTATGGTGACGACCCGTTCAAGGCGAATCGGATAATCGTCGATGCCGAAGGCGCGACCATTGCCGGCAGCCGGCTTGTGTTGTCGTCCAGAGCGGGAATCAGCGTATCGGGTTCTAGAATCTCCAACGTCAAGAACGGCGCGCACGCCGGTGATGCAGTCAACGTCAACCAGCTTTCGAGGGTGGCGAACGTGCTTGGCGTGAATATCGACACCAACGGCCACGTAACGACGCCGACATATCGAGTGGGCAGCAAATCTTTCGACAACGTCGCGGATGCGATTGCGGCAGCCGTCGATAGCGGTACGGATCCGAATGCGGTCGTTTATGACGATTCCGCCAAGCGCTCGATCACGCTTGGCGTGAAGGGCACGACACTGAAGAACGTGGCGGCCGGCACGGTCAGTGCGACGAGTATGGAAGCGATAAACGGTTCGCAATTGCACCGTGCGTCACAGAGTGTCGCGACGGCACTGGGGGGCGGTTCGACGGTGGACGCGAGAGGTAACGTGATGGCGCCGAAGTATCGCGTCGGTGACAAAACCTACGGTAACGTCGGCGACGCGATCGCGGCAGCCGCGGACAGTGGCGGCGGTATCGATCCGAACGCGGTGGCGTACGACGATGCCGCGGGCAGCACGATAACGCTGCGTGGCGAGCATGGCACGACATTGAAGAACGTCGCGGCAGGCAGTGCGGATACCGATGCGGTCAATGTGGGGCAATTGACTGCTGCGACGCAGCCGATACGGGATGAGCTGGCTGACGTCAGCCTTGCAATGAAGGCCATCCAGATCAAGCCTCAAGGTGTAGACGCGATTGCGACGGGAACGAATGCCGTTGCGATTGGCGCCGGTGCAAATGCGATAGCGAATGGCTCGATCGCTTTGGGTGCGGGTTCGCGCGTGACCGGAGTCAATTCGGTTGCGATCGGTATCAACTCGGTCGCACTGGAAGCAAACCAAGTGTCGGTGGGCGACGTCGGGCGCGAGCGCCGCATTTCGAACCTGGCGGCGGGTACGAAAGGTACCGATGCAGTCAACTTGAATCAGCTGACTGATGCGATCGGGAAGGTGTCGAGCCGTACCGACAAGCTCTCGTCCGATCTGGCGTCGCGGCGCAGCTTGCTGGTTGCCAATCCCTTTGCCATCGACGAGCAACGTTTGTCCAATTTCGTGCTGATCGACGGCCAGGGTGCTGACGGTAGCCTGCCGAACGCGGCGAGTATCGCCGACGGCGATCCGGCGAGTACGACCTCGGCTGCAATCGGTGTCGGGTCGGTTGCGTCGGGCGCAGACACGATTGCCATTGGCATGCGTACCATCGCGAACTCGGACAACTCCGTGGCGATCGGCAATATGGCGCAAACCGGTGCCGAGCAGCCGTACTCGGTGGCGATCGGCTCGCATGTGACGACGAATGGTGCCAGCGCCCTTGCAATCGGTTCGCAGGCGAGGGCGAACGGCGAGAACGCGATCGCTATCGGCAATAACGATGTGCACGCGATCGGCGAAAGTTCGATTGCGATCGGCAATGGCGCCGAGGCCGTGGTGGGCGCGACGAATGGCATTGCGCTGGGCACGGGGGCGAGCGTTGCCCGGAACGTGACCGACGCGATGGCGCTCGGCGCGAAAGCCTTCGTGGAAAAAGGGGCGAACGGCGCTGTGGCACTGGGGGCGGGTTCCCAGGCGAGTCGAGCCAATACCGTTTCAGTGGGCAATGCCGGAAGCGAGCGCCAGATCGTGAACGTTGCGGCGGGTACGCAGGGTACCGACGCGGTGAACGTGGCGCAGTTGCACGGCGCGGCTACGAGTCTTGCGAACGCGATCGGCGGCGACACGACGGTCGATGGAAGCGGCCACGTGGCCATTCATTCGATTGAAGTGCACGGTCACCAGTACGGGACGGTATCGGAGGCGGTGCAGGCGGCTGCGGCGTATGGCGCCACGGATTCGCTGGCGCTGCGCTACGATCTCGACTCGCACGGCAATCCGAACTATGGCTCGGTGACGCTGGGCGGTCCGTCGGCAGCGCCGGTGATGCTGACCAACGTTGCCGATGGCAAGAGCCGATACGACGCGGTGAACTATGGCCAGTTGTCGTCGCTGCAAAGCGACTTCGAAAACCGAATGGGCGCGATGGACAATCGCGTCAGCAAGATCGAAACCGATGCCGGCGATCCGCGCGGTGATGGTCGGGTCATGACGATGGCCAATCTGCGCCGGGACGTTAGCGACGTCGGGGCCGGCTCAGGCTCCGTTATCGACAGCGATGCCGGCGACACCACGGCAATCGGCGCGAATTCGGCGCTGCAAGCGTCGGGCGCGACAGCGATCGGCGCCGGGGCGGATGCACGTGCGATCAATAGCACGGCGATCGGGCAATCTGCATCCGCTCACGGCGAGAACAGCACCGTGGTCGGACAGGGCGCGACCGCTTGGGGCACTAACAGCGTTGCAATTGGTGCAGGTTCCGTGGCTGACGCGGACAATGCCGTCTCGTTCGGCAACAGCGCCACGGGCATGACGCGTACGCTGACCAACGTGTCGGCCGGTGTCGCACCGACGGACGCCGTCAACGTCCAACAGCTCAACGAATCGATGGGCGGCTTGCGATCGCAGATCGAACACGATCGTGCGGATGCAAATGGAGGCACCGCGTCAGCCGTGGCCATTGCGTCGCTGCCGCAAGCGCCGGCGCCTGGGAAGAGCGTCGTCGCAGTGGGCGGCGGCACGTACGCCGGCCAGTCTGCTCTTGCGGTGGGTTTGTCCACCTACGCTGGGCGCTGGATCATCAAGGCTTCCGGTTCGACGAACACACGAGGAACTGTGGCGGGTGGTGTCGGCGCTGGTTTCGTGTGGTGAGCAACCGGAATGACGCTTTGAGCTGCGTTGCGGGTGGTGCTTAGGACCTACCTCATTGCCAGCGCTGGTCCTGTCGGCAGTACGCGGCAGGACCAGCAGACATCGAGCAACGAGATAGAGGCCACCGACGAGCCGCCGACGTTGGGCAAATATTCTCAGTGACGGCGGCGCCGAACGAGCGTCGGGACTTCAACGATCGATCGCCTGCGAGTACGGACGATATCCGCCGCAACCCCCACAAATTCCACCGCGCGGTTCATGACAGGCCGAGGGCGGTTCCCGTGCGCCGAAGCCGTCGCAAGCGAGAGTCGTGGAAACGCATCATTCACTCCCATAAGCAATGACGCCATCGGGCTGCCCATATCGTCGGGAAAGTTAACGGCGCCATGGCACCTATTCGACACCGTCTCCGATTATTTGCCATTTCGACATATCCATGTCGCGGAGCGTCCATTCCATTGGCGCCCGGGCGAGATGATGGAGCTCATTCGCTCAATCATATTAAAAGCAAGAGTGCCGATGATGAAAATTCGGCATGTCTCATAAATTTTATCCATTTTAAGAAAAGTGGAAAATGAAACACAAATGGTTTTTTATCTTGATAATAATAGTGTCTTTCCTCGCTGGAATATCACTCGCCCATGCATACTCGGGCGAAGATGGCTCGGTCGCGCTCGTCGGAGTCGCTGGCAACAAGGTCGCGCAACAGCTCACGGACAATTACAATAATCTGGCTCCAGATTGCGGTAGTGCTACAAACCCGGCGTTTCGCTGTTCCGGAGTAATGCTTCGCGGGACCATGCATTCGTCTCAGTACCACTCATGGAACCCGAGTCCTGCTTCCGTTTCGAGTGGAGGCGTCTCATTCTCCTATCTGCGAAAAGATTCGAAGTTCAGCAAGCTGGCTTATGGGTACGGTAACGGATTAATTTTCGTTCCGTATAGGTATAATATAAAGCCGAATGTCGTCGAGCCTGAAGTTATATGCTCATTCCCGATCGACGCCAACACTGAAAATCGAGTGGACAAAGGATGCGGCGCGGATAACTCATTTCCGACTGACAGCGGTCCATGTCAGGCGCGAGGCATTTCAACTGCTTCGGAATGGCTTTCACACTACCGCAGCACAAGTGGCAATAAGCACGCACACCAATGTGGCTTCGACGTACATCACGGC
>NZ_BCPP01000654.1:0-4179 GCF_016586125.1 Burkholderia sp. E168m23 | reverse complement strand
TTCGAGCTGGGCCTCGAGCTCGCGCAGCTCGTTGACGAGCGGCGAGCCGAGCGCGATGCGCCGGCCGAGCGCGCTGCGCAGCGAACGCACGACGTCGATGTTGTTCGGCGTGCCTTCCGCCGACCAGCCCGCGCGCACGTTCTTCCAGCTCGGCACCGTCAGCAGGTGCGTCTTCACGAGGCGCGGCAGTTCGAGATCGTCGAAGAAATACTGCATGAACTCGTCGCGCGACAGCTCGAACACGAAGTCGTCCTGCCCTTCGCCCTCGTTGCTCGCCTGACTGCCGCCGCCGCCCGAGCCGCCCTGCGGGCGCGGGATCTTGTCGCCGCGCACGTAGTCCTCGTTGCCGGGGTGCACGTATTCGCGACGTCCGCCCGGCGCGTGCCGGAAATTCGGCTCCGCGATGTCCTTGCGCGGGATCGTGATGCTCTGCGTGCTCTGGATATCCTTGATGCTACGGTCGCGCACCGCGTCGGACACGGCACGACGAATGTAGTTCTTGACGCGACGCAGAAAGCGTTCGCGATTGGCGATGCTCTTGTTCTTGCCGGCCAGCCTGCGGTCGATGATTTGATGAAGCACTCCCGGTCTCCCGCTCGAAAGTCGATCTGCCGGGGCACTCGCCGCGCATGCCGTCTGCCGTCATGCGGGCGGCGCCTCTGAAAGCGCCCGCACGGACTCGCCGTACGGGCGCGATACCGCGCGTGTCATGACGACTTGCGCACGCGCAGGTACCAGTCGCAAAGGAGCCTCACTTGCTTCGGCGTATAGCCCTTCGCGACCATCCGGTTCACAAAGTCCTCATGCTTGCGCTGCTCCTCCGCCGAACCCTTCGCGTTGAACGAAATGACCGGCAACAGTTCCTCGGTATTCGAGAACATCTTCTTCTCGATCACGACGCGCAACTTCTCGTAGCTCGTCCACACGGGGTTCTTGCCGGCGTTCGCCGCCCGTGCGCGCAACACGAAGTTCACGATTTCGTTGCGGAAATCCTTCGGATTGCTGATCCCGGCCGGCTTCTCGATCTTCTCCAGCTCCGCGTTCAGCGCGGCGCGATCGAAGCTCTCGCCGGTATCGTGATCGCGGAATTCCTGATCCTGGATCCAGAAGTCCGCATACGTGACGTAGCGATCGAAGATGTTCTGCCCGTATTCCGAATACGACTCGAGATACGCGGTCTGAATCTCCTTGCCGATGAACTCCGCGTACCGCGACGCGAGCACGTCCTTCACGAACGACAGGTACTTCTGCTCCGTTTCCGGCGGGAACTGCTCGCGTTCGATCTGCTGTTCGAGCACGTACATCAGGTGCACCGGGTTCGCCGCGACCTCGCTCGTATCGAAGTTGAACACGCGCGACAGGATCTTGAACGCGAAGCGGGTCGACACGCCGGTCATCCCTTCGTCCACGCCCGCGTAGTCGCGATACTCCTGGTACGACTTCGCCTTCGGATCGGTGTCCTTCAGGTTTTCGCCGTCGTACACCTGCATCTTCGAGAACAGGCTCGAATTCTCCGGCTCGTGCAGACGCGACAGCACCGAGAACTGCGACATCATCTTCAGCGTGCCCGGCGCGCAGACGGCCTCGGCGAGCGACGAATTGCGGATCAGCTTCTCGTAGATCTTGATCTCTTCCGACACGCGCAGGCAGTACGGCACCTTCACGACGAAGATCCGGTCGAGCAGTGCCTCGTTGTTGCGGTTGTTGCGGAACGCCTTCCACTCCGACTCGTTCGAGTGCGCGAGAATCACGCCGTCGAACGGAATCGCGCCGAAACCTTCGGTGCCCTTGAAGTTGCCTTCCTGCGTGGCGGTCAGCAGCGGGTGCAGCACCTTGATCGGCGCCTTGAACATTTCGACGAATTCGAGCAGGCCCTGGTTCGCCAGGCACAGGCCGCCCGAGTAGCTGTACGCGTCGGCATCGTCCTGCGCATACTGTTCGAGCTTGCGGATATCGACCTTGCCGACCAGCGACGAGATGTCCTGATTGTTCTCGTCGCCCGGCTCCGTCTTCGCGATGCCGACCTGCCGCAGGATCGACGGAAAGCGGCGCACCACGCGGAACTGGCGGATGTCGCCGTTGTATTCGTGCAGGCGCTTGACGGCCCACGGACTCAGGATGCTCTTCAGGTAGCGGCGCGGAATGCCGTACTGTTCCTCGAGGATCGGACCATCCTCGTCGTAGTCGAACAGCCCGAGCGGCGATTCGTTGACGGGCGAACCCTTCAGCGAATAGAACGGCACGCGCTCCATCAGTTGCTTCAGGCGCTCGGCGATCGACGACTTGCCGCCGCCCACCGGGCCCAGCAGATAGAGGATCTGCTTCTTCTCTTCAAGACCTTGCGCAGCGTGGCGGAAATATGCGACCACCTGCTCGATCACCTCCTCCATTCCGTAGAACTCACGGAATGCCGGATACACCTTGATGACCTTGTTCGCGAAGATCCGCGACAGGCGCGGGTCGTTGCGGGTATCGATCTGTTCAGGTTCCCCGATTGCTTCCAGCATGCGTTCACCAGCCGTCGCGTACGCGGATGGATCGTTCTTGCAGAGCGCGAGATACTCCTCCAGCGAGAGCTCTTCCTCTCGCGTTTTTTCGAAGCGGTTCGCGAAGCTGCTGTAAATATCCATGCTACCTCCCTCGCCTGAGTCTGAAGACGTGCCTGCCTTCGTATGACTGCGCAGAAGCAAGCGCGTTCGAATTCATCCTAAACCCTTTCTTATTTTTTTCACGAACTCTTCGTATGAAGTTCGTCATTCTCGACAACACCGCTTGGACAACGCATTTCGTCGTTTTACAATCGACCTCCCGAGCCGCAGAAACTGCATCCGCCGCGTCTCGTCGAACATCGAAACGTCTCGTGCGTTGGACATCTCCGACGTCGCCACTTCCTCCCCTCATCCCTATACGTTCGAGCGGTCGCGCGCGATGACACACCGCGCGCACCGTTACAAATTTTTTTCGCAGTCCCTTACGGACATACCCGTACGACGAACGCGGGAACGTGACGTGCACGCAGCGCGTCGCCGCGTATGCGTCGGTGCGCGACGCAGGTGACGATGCACGATCGATCGTCCGTGCTGTCACATTTGCCCATCGCGGAAACGACGACGCCCGCGGATCGCGGGCGTCGTTCGTCACCAAATGGGGATAGATACGCAGTGCCTGAAGATCAGAACGTCTCCCAGTCGTCGCCGCCGGCGGTCGCGACTGCCGGCGCGGGAGCGGCGGATGCGGCGGCGGGCTTGCGCGCCGGCGTCGCGGCGGGTGCGCGTTTCGGCGCGGCGTCGCGTTCGACGCGCGCCGCAGCCGGTGCTGCGGGCGCCGCAGCCGACGCGGAAAGTGCACGCGGCGCTTGACGCGCCACCGCAACGACGGTGCCCGCGCGTGCTGCTTCGTCGTCGAGCTGGAATACCGCCGCCGTTTCGCGCAGGCGGGCCGCCTGTTCCTCGAGCGACTGCGCGGCGGCCGCCGCTTCCTCGACGAGCGCGGCATTCTGCTGCGTGACCTCGTCCATCTGCGCGACCGCGCGCGCCACCTGGTCGATTCCGCTGCTCTGCTCCTCGGAGGCCGCCGCGATCTCGCCCATGATGTCCGTCACGCGCTGGACCGCGCCGATCACGTCGCTCATCGTGCGCCCGGCTTCGTCGACCAGCGTCGAGCCCGTCCGGATACGCTCCACCGACGCGTCGATCAGCGCCTTGATTTCCTTCGCCGCGCTCGACGAACGCTGCGCGAGGCTGCGCACTTCGCCGGCGACCACCGCGAAGCCGCGGCCTTCCTCGCCCGCCCGCGCGGCTTCGACGGCCGCATTCAGCGCAAGAATGTTGGTCTGGAACGCGATTCCCTCGATGATCGCGATGATGTCGGCGATTTTGGCCGAGCTGTCGTTGATTTCGCCCATCGTGCCGACCACCTGGCCGACCACCGTATTGCCCTTGTTTGCAATGTCGGACGCATTCGCGGCCAGCGAGCTTGCCTGGCGCGCATTGTCGGCATTCTGCTTCACCGTGCCCGTCAGTTGCTCCATGCTCGACGCGGTTTCCTGCAGCGCAGCGGCCTGTTCCTCGGTGCGCGACGACAGGTCGGTGTTGCCGGCCGCGATCTGGCGGGCTGCGGTCGCGATCGACTCGCTACCGCCGCGCACGGTGCGCACCGTGTCGACGAGCCCGCGCTGCA
>NZ_BCPP01000653.1:0-4191 GCF_016586125.1 Burkholderia sp. E168m23 | reverse complement strand
ATCAGCTCCCTGTCGACCTCGACCTCGACGGGCTTGTCGTCGGCCACCAGCTCGATCACCTCGCTGTCGACTTCGACTTCGACCGGCATCAGCTCGCTGTCCACCGGCTTGAGCAGCACGGACAGCACGATCCTGTCGCTGTCCACCTCGACCTCGACCGGCATCGGCTCGCTGTCTACCGGCCTGAGCAGCACGAACAGCTCGGTGTCGTCGCTGTCGACCTCGACCTCGACCGCGATCAACGCCGCGAAGACGCACTACTACAGCGTCAACGACAACGGCGTGCAGCAAGCCAACTACGCCAACGACGGCGCCACGGGCACCAACGCCCTCGCCGCCGGCGTGAACGCCAGCGCGGCGGGCGCGAGCAGCGTGGCAGTCGGCGACGGCTCGAACGCGCAGACGGCAGGCGCGGTCGCGATCGGCCAGAACGCCTCGGCAACGGGCGGCAAGGCGGTATCGATCGGCTCCGGCAACACGGCGTCGGGCGACGGCGCGGTCGCGATCGGTGACCCGAACGTGGCGACGGGCACCGGCGCCGTGGCGATGGGTGCGAACAACACGGCGACCGGCGACGGCGCGGTGTCCCTCGGCAACCAGAACACGGCAACCGGCGCCAGCGCGCTGGCCCTCGGCAGCTCGAACCAGGCCACCGCGGACAACACGATCGCGCTGGGCAGCCAGGCCACGGCCGGCGCCACCGGCGCACAGGCCTACGGCTCGGCCGCCAAGGCCACGGCCGCCGACGCGCTCGCCTTCGGCACGAACGCGCAAGCGAACGTCGCGAACTCGATCGCACTCGGCGCGAACTCGGTCACGGCCGCGGCGGTCGGCACCTCGAGCGCCACGATCGGCGGCGTCACGTACCCGTTCGCGGGCGGCTCGCCGGTCGGCGTGGTGAGCGTCGGCGCACCGGGCCAGGAACGCCAGATCACGAACGTCGCCGCCGGCCGGATCTCGGCCACGAGCACGGACGCGATCAACGGCAGCCAGCTGAACGCGACGAACAACGCGATCAACACGCTGTCGACGTCCACCGCGTCGAACGTCGCATCCCTGTCGACCGGCATCAACTCGCTGTCGACCGGCCTGAGCACGACGAACAGCAACGTGGCCTCGCTGTCCACGTCAACCTCGACCGCGATCAACTCGCTGTCGACGGGCCTCAGCACGACGAACAACAACGTCAACTCGCTGTCGACGTCGACTTCGACCGGCATCGGTTCGCTGTCCACCGGCCTGAGCACGACGAACAGCAACGTGGCGTCGCTGTCGACCGGCGTGACGAACATCAACAACCAGTTGAACCAGCTGTCGACGACGCTCAACAACAACACGACGCGTGCGGCGAACAACAACGGCGTCGCCGCCGACCTGAACGGCAAGGGCAACGACCTTCCGGTGGTCACGGCCGGCTCGAACTCGGTGGCGATCGGCGCGGGTTCGAACGACGGCGGCCGCTCGAACGTGGTGTCGGTCGGCAGCGACACGCAGCAGCGCCAGATCACGAACGTCGCGCCGGGTACGCAAGGCACCGACGCGGTGAACGTGAACCAGCTGACGCAGGTGCAGACGACGCTGTCGACGGCACTGTCGGGCCAGCAGGCGCAGATCAACTCGCTGGGTTCGCAACTGCAGCAGACCGACCAGATGGCGAAGCAGGGTATCGCGGCCGTCGGCGCGATGGCGTCGATTCCGCAGCTCGATCGCGACGCCAACTTCGGGATGGGCGTGGGCACGTCGACCTTCCTCGGCCAGAAGGCGATGGCGGTCAACATGCAGGCGCGCATCACGGAGAACCTGAAGGCGTCGATCAACGGCGGTTTCAGCGGCGGTCAGAAGGTGATCGGCGCCGGCATGCTGTATCAGTGGAAGTAACGCGTCGCGCCGCCCGGCCGCCCGGCTAGCCAGCCGGACGGCCCGCGGCCCGACGGCAGGACGAGCCCGCTGCGCACCGCGCGGCGGGCCTCGGTCAACCCAAGCTTTAAGGACGTCACCGTGAACAAACTCGCTCTTGCGCTCGCGCTTTCCGCAACGGCCCTCGCCGCGTGCTCGACCGCATCCGGCCCGACCTTCAGCGCCTCCGAACTGCAGCCGCGCGACGGCGTGCGCACCTTCCAGGTGGACTGCCACGGCCTGCTGTCCGGCCCGCAGACCTGCATGAAGGCCGCCCGCAAGATCTGCGGCGACGAGCCCGTGCGCGCCGTCGACTCGGCCCGCGCGCTGCGCGACAAATCCGATCCGGCCACGCTGGTCTTCCAGTGCGGCGCCGCACCGGCCGAAGCGGCTTCGGCCGCCACACCCGCACCCGCCGCCGTGATCGAACGCGTGAACCTGTCCGGCGACGCACTGTTCGCCACCGACCACGCGACGCTCGCACCGACCGCGCGCGAATCGCTGGACCGGCTGCTGAGCGAGCGCGCCGACCGCACGTATTCGCAAGTGACGGTCACCGGCTTCACCGACTCGGTGGGCAGCGACGACTACAACCTCGCGCTGTCGAAGCGCCGCGCCGAATCGGTCGCCGCCTATCTGAAGGCGCACGGGCTGAAGACCGACTCGATCACCGTGTCGGGCCGCGGCAAGGCCGATCCGGTCGCGTCCAACGCGACGCCGGAAGGCCGCGCCAGCAACCGCCGCGTCGAAATCCGGCTGCAGCACTGAGCCGTCCGCGGCCGCCCATGCGGCCGCGCGATCCGGCAGGCCAGCCGCGCCACGCCGGCACGCCACGGGACGCCGCGGGACGACCGGGCGCCGCAACGCCTGCGCCCGCTTCCGTTGGCCGGCGGCTATGTCAAAGTTCGTCACGTCCTGCCAAAACCGGCGGTTTCCATGCCACAATCGCCGCAGACAGTCGCCGGGGCAGCCCGCCCGACGCGCGCCGTCCCAGGCGTGCCCGGCGACACGCCGGAATCCGGCTGCCGCCTTCGCGAATCCCGTCGCCCGGTTCGCGCGCCGCGGTGCCACCGGCGCGAATCCAACCATGACGATCCACGGCGCGCCGCTGCCGGCCAGACGCTCGACGCGATGCCCGGACGCACGACGCCGCAGAGGAAACCAACCGGTGACGGACATCAATGAAGCCGCCGCGGGCGGCACTCGCAAGCAACGGCCGGCGGTCGGCATCTCGCTGTTTGCGCGCGACGGCCAGGCGATCTGGGAAAACGGCATTCACCAGAACATCGCGTTCCTCGCGATGATGCTCAAGCGCTCGGATCGCGTCGGTCCCGTCTATTTCCTGAACGGCGGCGACGCCAACGCGCTGCCCGCCGGCCTCGAACTCGACGGCCTCGACATCCCGCTCGTGAAACCCGCCGACGTCACGCACGAACTCGACGTCGTGATCGAAATGGGCGCGCAGTTGCCGGTCGAATGGCTCAGGCACATGAAAGCGCTCGGCAAGAAGATCGCCGCGTTCTTCTGCGGGCACGTGTATGCGGGCCTGTGCGAAACGCCGATCTTCGGGAAGCCGTCGGGGCACGTGTTCAACGGCGCACCGTTCGACGAAGTGTGGCTGCTGCCGCAATACGACAAGACCGCCGCGCCGATGCTGCGGACGATCCTGCGCGCGCCCGTCCACCTGATGCCGCACATCTGGTCGCCGTACTTCCTCGAGCGCCGCGTGGCCACGCTGGCCGACGAAGGCGCGACGTTCGGCTATCAGCCCGGCCAGCGGCCGTGGAAGCTCGCGATGCTCGAGCCGAACATCTCGGTCGCGAAGTCCTGCCACTACCCGATGCTCGCGTGCGACGCGTTCTACCGCGCGCGGCCTGATGCGGTGCAACACATGTTCGTCGTCAACTCGATGCACATGAAGGAACATCCGACCTTCGTGCACTTCGCGAACAGCCTCGATCTCGTGCGCCAGCACAAGGCGACGTTCGAGCCGCGACTCGACCTGCCGGGCTTCATGGCGCGTCACGCGGATGCGGTCGTGTCGCACCACTGGGAAAACGGGCAGAACTATCTGTATTACGACGTGCTGTACGGCGGCTATCCGCTGATCCACAACTCGACGCTGATCGGCGACGCCGGCTATTACTACCCGGACTTCGACTCGGCTGCCGGCGGCCGCGCGCTGCTCGAAGCGTGGTTGCATCACGACGAACGCCTCGACGACTACCGCGCGAAAGCGGGCCGGCTGCTGCAGTCGGTCTCGATCGACAACCCCGCGAACCTCGACGCGTTCGT
>NZ_BCPP01000652.1:0-4192 GCF_016586125.1 Burkholderia sp. E168m23 | reverse complement strand
GCCAGAATGAACGACGCCGATTTGGCGATCGACAGATGCACACGAGCCGACGACACCGGCTCGAGCGCCATAACACTCTGCGTCAGTTCGCCTTCGAGGCCACGCCGAAACCGAACGTCCTGCACGAACTGACTGACGCCCAGCGGATCGCTCTTGTCCACCTGCTCCAGCCCCTCCGGCAATTTGGCTACCACACCCTTGGCGGCCAGCATCATGCGCGCAGCACCGAGCTTCTGCTCCGGCACCAGCACCTGGCCACTGTCCGGGTGGATACGGTACGGAATGCCTTCGGCGTCCAGCGCGGCCATCATGTCGGCGGCGACCACGGTTTCCTGGGAGCCAAAAAGCGGTTTGTAGCGCGAGTCCTGACGATGCATCAGCATCATGGTCAGCGCGGCCAGGCTAATCGCCAGGATGACGATGGGCACCACTTTGGACAGCGCCGCGGGGGACGGCAATCGGAAATGGCCGGGAGGCGCGAAGCGCGCAATCTGAGCCTTGACTTGAGCAAGCACGTTTGCGGTCCTCATCAAACCTGCATCTTGATGATGTCGTCAAAAGCACTCATGACCTTGTTGCGCACCTGGACCATTGTGGAGAACGACAGGCTTGCCTGCTGGCTGGCAAGCATGGCGCCCACGAGGTCATCGCTGGCACCGGTTTCCACGGCGGTGACGAGATCGTCGGCGTGATGTTGTTGCGCATCCGCGCCACGCACGGCCTGCTTGAGTAAATCGGCGAAGCCTCCCGCGATGTCGGCAGAGGCGGCTTCGGTTTTCGGGTCATCGTTTTTTGGGATGACGGATTGGCGAATCGAATCGAGCATCGCGCTCGAGAGGTCGACAGTCATGGCGGCTCCAGATTGGCTATGGCACGGATTCTGGGACGTCATCCGTCGTAGAACGAGAATGTTCAACGAAACATTGATTGGCGCGCTAACGGCGGCCTGTCGCTACTTCTCGCGCTCCATCGGGCGGAGAACGACCATACGGCAAACGAGCCGGTACAAAACGGAGGAACAGGGTTCGGGGCGGCCCCGCGCCCGAGCGCCCGTGCCGTCAGACGTCAGGCCCTGGCAGTCAAGAGCACGACGTGCGGCTCACGTGCGCCCCCGGCGTCGCGCTATATGGCGAACCGGCAGTCACGCGCGGGCGCCGCAGTCATCGCCATCGTCGCAGGTCGGATTACGCTGACCGTTTCCAGCGATCCGACGCCTCGCTCTTTCGCCGAGATGCGCGGCAGGATCAGCTCGAACACGGTGCCGCCACCAAGTGCACTGTGCACGGCAACCGTGCCACCGTGTCTTTCGATCACGGCCTTGACGAAAGGCAACCCCAATCCGACGCTGGCGCTGCCGTCGGCCTTGCGCTCGGCCTGGAAGAACGGCTCGAACAGGCGACGGACCGTGTCGTCAGTCATGCCGATGCCGCTGTCAGTCACCTTCAGTACCAGTGCGCCTTCGCCAGCCGAGCCGATGGTGAGCGACACAACGGCACCAGGCGGCGAATACTTGATCGCGTTGTCCAACACGTTGACGACCGCACGCATGAGCATGTCACCATTTCCGCCAACGAGGGTGTCTTCGACCAAGAATGCCGGTTCGCGCAACACGACGCCCTTTTGCTCGGCGGCGAGCCAGTTCTGGTCGATCGCCTCTTCGGCCACCTCGCTCAATGCCACCGGTTCGAATTCGGTCCGATCGAGTCGTTCGGCACGGCTCAACTGCATGAAGTCCTTCGCAATACGTAGCGAGTATGAAGCCTGCTGCCGTAGATCGCTCAGGAAGGCGCGATCCGACTCCCCGTCCGGATTGCTGCCAACGGACGCGCCCCGGCGGTCGATCAACGACAGGATGGCCGTCAGTGGGCTGCGCAGATCATGGGCGATATGACGCAACATCCACTTGTCGTGCGAGACAAATCCCTTCAGATCGCAAAGGTCGATCAGACAAACCAGGTGGGACATCTGCATATCGCCGTCGGAAGAAGTATCCCCGCTCAGCCCACTCGACAGCCGTTCGCACATCAGCATATAGGTACGACCGCCCCATTCGATTTCACGACTGGTGTCTCCGCCCTTGCATACGCTCTCGGCCACGAGCCGCTCGACTTGCATGAATGGCAATCGAGCGTCGGACAGGTCACCCGCGGAGTCCTCGCGCATTAAAGTGGCAGCCTTCGCGTTCCACACGGCAACGTGGCCGCCCATCGTGAGAAAGACTGGATACGGAAACTGGTTGACCATGTCGACGTAGAGCTTTTGCCAGCCGCGCACCTGCAGCAACGCTGCCTTGATGCCGACCAGCTCGTCGGACCGCCCAGACGGCGCAGCGACCGCGGCGGCACCCTCTCGCGGATGGATCGCGGCGGCGATCGCTCCCCATTCGCGCAATTCGCCTCGCAACATCGAGAGCATGCGAGCATGTCGCTCCCACGCAAAAAAGCCGTAGATCAGCAGGCAAACAACCGGAAGCAGCCCCAGCGGCAACCAGATATGGAATACCAACATTCCCAGTGGAACGGCGAAGATCAGCGCGCCCCAGCCTAGCGCCGCCAGATGCACCGCCCGACCAGGCACAAACACGCAGATCAGCACGACGCCGAACGCGAGGACCAGATAGATCGACACCCCGACGACGGCGGGCGCTTCGCGCGCGAGATTGCCTGACGCCACGGCGTCGGCGATGAGCGCGTCGAGTTGTGAGCGCGTAACCTCGTGCGAGTTGAGCGACGAGATCTGGAACATCCCTCCGGCGCCCCACGCGTGACTACCAACGAATACCACCTTCCCATCAAACGCATCCGCAGGCACGCGTTGCTGCAGCACATCAATATCCGAATACTGCGTGAGGTGCATCGATGCCGGCAGCATTGTCATTACCGCCGGCGTGCGGGCGGCCCCGATCGACTGCGCGTATGGCCTGACGAAATCAACGACCGGCAACGGCGGCTCGATGCCCGCCACCCGCAGCGCGTCGAGCGCAACGTGTGCATAACGGACGCCTGCAGACAGACGGTAAGGTACGAAACCGCTCACCACACCGTAGTGGCCCATCGTAACGATTCGCTGGCTGCGCGCGGCAGCAAGCGAACTGAGTGCCGGCGGCAGCAAGCTTGAACAGCTTCCTGCGTGCCCAGCGAGGCCCGGCTCGACCAACACGGTATGCGAACATGCTCGCATGCCGGCGCGCAGACTCGAATAATCGAACCCGGGCCACAGCGGCAAATCGAGCGTGACGCTGCGCGCCTTCCCAAGGGCGCCGAGCAATTGCGCCAAATACGCGTCCATGCCATGCGGATCCAGTTGGGCGATCACCCCTTCGTCGATGTTGACCACCACCACCTGTTGCGTCGACCGATGCGCAACCACCTGCGCCATCATATCGAACAGCACACGATCAAGCGCGCCCGACACCACGCCGCTGCCGGGGCTACCGCTCAACGCAGCCAGCGCCAGCATCGCAAGGACCACAATGCCTCGCAAGGGGCCGATCGTCATCAAGCGGGAAATGAGTGCACGCATAGAGCCACCAGCTTGCTGCAAGCTCAATCCAGGTCGTTGTCGGCACCATCCGCCAACCGCTCGAGGCGATACCCGTAGCGATACACGCTCGAAATTCTGAGCCCGTTCGGACGCAGGCGAAGGCCGTTTCGCACCCGCGTGATATAGGTCGCCAACGTGCCGACATTCGACGAATCCGCAGCACCCCAAACTTGCTTGAGCAGCACATCGCGACTCACCACGCGTCCGGCGTGCGCGAACAGGTACAGCGCAATGGAAAATTCACGCTCAGGCAGCGAGACTTGCTCGCCGTCGGGCAACGTCGCCGTGCGCGTGGTCTCGTCCAGGACGAAGCCGGAAAATTTGATTTGCTGATTGCGCTGGACCCCCGGGTACCATTTGCGCAACTGGGCGATAACACGCGCAATCAACATTCGCTCGCTGATAGGCTTGACCAGATAGTCATCCGCCCCGCAGCTCAACCCGTGCAGGATGTCGCGCTCGTCGTCATGCTGAGTGAGCAACACAATGGGAATCAGATAGTCGACCCGCTTGCGCATGTCTATCAGCACGTCGATGCCGGTCATGCCGGGCACATCCCAATCGAGTAGAAGCATATCGACCTTCTCGTGGCCGATGCGGTCGATAAAGCGGCTGCCGTCGTGCTCGACAATAGCGTCGTAGCCCGCGG
>NZ_BCPP01000651.1:0-4206 GCF_016586125.1 Burkholderia sp. E168m23 | reverse complement strand
GGCCAGAAATGGCACAGCCCCGGTGCGATCACCTGCACCACGGACAAGCCAATGTCGGGCCGCGTCTTGTCGACGACGAGCACGTCCATGCCGGCTGCCGCGATGCGCTCGACACACTCCGCGATCACCGCCGGTAACGACGCGGCATCGGGCCGCCGCCACGTCGAAGGCGTCGTTGCCGGCATACCTGCCGCCGGATACAGAAATCCGGTCGACGAAAGCGTGTCGCGATCCCATGGATGCGGCGCATCCGCCGCGATATCGAGCAACTGGTTGACTTCGGTCAGCGCCCGCTGCACCGCGATCCGGCCATCGGGATGACAGCCGAAACCGATCGAGAAACGCCCGTCCTGCGGATTCTCCGCGAGCGCGACCACGGTCGGCACCGCGAGATCGGTCGTGATGTCGAGCGCCCATACGCGCCATCCGAACGTCGCGTATTCGTGCACGAGCGCGTCGAAATACGGATCGTCGAAACCCGCGAGATCGATGCCGGGGCGCGCGATCCGGTTGTACCACCAGATCGCGACCGCATCGCGCTCGATCAACTCGAGCATGCCTTGCAGAATCGCCTCGTCGAGGCTCGAGCCGGCGGCGCAGCCGTTCGGGTTGTGCACGCAGGCGGCCGTGGCCTGCGCGCTGTCGGGCGTTTCCGCGTAGCAGTAGCTCAGCGGCACGAGGCGACGCCGGCCGTTCACGAGCGACCACGCAGGCGTCCAGTCGATCACGTCGTGCGACGTGAAGCGCGGCGGCACCTGCTTGCGCACATCGCGAGTCAACGCGTTGATCGCGTCGCGCGCGTCGAATTGCCGTTCGCTGAACTGCTGAAGCGCGTTCACATGGATCGGCTCGGCGTCGCAGGCCGGATCGGCGCGCAGGCTGTCGAGGCTGCCGGTCACCGTCGCCTCGTCGCCCTGATACACGCTGCTGAAACGTTCGAGCGCCTCGCACAGCGCGCTGGTACGGGCCTGCTCGTCGGTGCGGCCCTTGCCGGAGCAGAGCCGGTCGAACCGGTTGCTGTCCGGCACGGCGGCCGGGCATACGAGAAAGCCCGACGCATAGACCTTGCGCAGGCCCGCGTGCCGCTTCGGCATCGGATGCAGATACGCGATCGCGCCGCTGACCGGCGAGATCAGATGCGCGTGACGCGCGAACACCTGTTGCGGATCGGCGCTCCGGTAGCCGCCGTCCGTCCGCGCCAGCGGCGCATCCCCGGCGAGTCGCGGCGCCCGCGCCGCCTGCTCGCGCATCCACGCGGGATTCCCGCAGCACGGGCATTGCGGCCGCCTGACCACGCGATGCCGTTCGACGGCCAGCGTGTCGAGTCGATGCGCAACGATGTGCGTTTGCGCACGTTCCGCGACCGCGCGGTTGGCCGCGAGCTGCTCGACCGTCGCGGCCACGAGCGCGGCCGCGGCGGCGGCGGCCGCACGCGAGGCGGCCACCGGTACACGCGTCGCGTCGCTGCCGTGATGGCGCGCCAGCAGCGCCTCGACCGGCCGGTTGACGCGCATCCAGTAGCGCACGCATTCGATGCACGGCGCCTCGGCGAGCGCGGCGCCGCCGGCCAGCAACGGTCCGATCAGCGTCTGCACGCCGCCGGTCGCCACGACGAGCAGCGCACCGCCGCGCGCCGCCACGCGGGCGGCATACGCGGCGAGATCGTCGCGGTCGTGCGTATCGACGATCGCGACGGTCAGTTCGGCCTCCTTCGCGATGCCGATACCAGCCGCGTCGAACGCGCGCCGGAGCGCCGCACCGGCCGCACCGAACGTCTCCACCGCGACCCGCAGTTGGGCCATGCGCGCGCACGCGGCGTCGCCGTCGAGCCCGGTCCGTTCGAAGAAGCCGCGCGCCGCATCGTCGGCGTGCGGTGGATCGGCGCGCACGTAGCCGCGCCGCACCAGATGATCGAGCCGCGCGAGCACGTCCCATTCGCCGAACGTGCCGGCCAGCGACGTCACGATCTCGGCAATCGTCATGCGCGCCCGCAGGCACGCGGCGATCCGCACGAAGATCGCGCCGGACAGCATCGCGCGCCTGAATTCGTCGACGACGAACAGGGTCTCGGGCCCGGCATCGAGCACGAGCAGGTGCGGCTTGAAGCGCAATACGCGCGAAAGGTCATCGAGCATGCGTCGGGTTCCGTGCGACGGGTCGGACAAACGTCGCGCGGCCCCGGGCAACCGCCCAGGGCCATGCGACGGTGCGCGGGTCGGCCGCGCCCGGTCAACAGCAGGTGAACAGGTAACACGGCCCCGCGTCGCAGTAGGCCGCGAGCGCCACGGCCTCCTCGTCCAGGTGCGTCGGCTGCTCCGGTATGCCGACCGTCATCACGTTGCGCGGCAGGTTCCAGCTCCCGCCGCCTTTCCCGTCGCTCGTCCAGCCATGATCGCCGCCCGTCTTCTCGATGTCGATGTCGATGATCCACGGGCACTGATAGCCGAAGTATTTCGCGAGCGTATCCAGCGGCCGGTCCAGCAGTTCGGCCTTGAACGCCGGGTCGCGCCACGAGAGCGCGATCGCGCGCAGATAGACCTTCTGAAACTCCAGCATCGATTCGAGCGTCGGATTAGCGTTGTCCTTTGCCATGTCGGTTTCCCCGGAGTCATTCCATGATGGTGATGTGGTCCGCGTTGTACGCAGCCAGCGCCTGCGCGAACTGCGCGTCGTCCACCGGCGCGGGCGGCAGGTACAGCGTGAGCCTGTTTTTCTGGCCGGCCGTCCAGTCGCCGTTGACGGTTGGTGTCCACTCCGACGATTTGAGCTGCACCTTCAGGTCGAGCTTGAACGGAAAGTGATAGTCGAACTGCTCGCGCAATGCGTGGACCGGATCGGCTTCGAGCTTGTCGAGAAACGCCGGCGAATGCCAGGCGAGGGCGATTGCCCGGATGACGGTCGCGCGGTATTCGAGAAACTGTTCGTACGTCGGTAATCGAAGATCCTTGCTCATCTTTATGCTCTCCTGAATGACGGTTTGAACTGCTTACGGCAACGACTGCAACGTCGCTTCGGCGAGCCTGGCGATCCGGCCCATGCCCGCCGTCGTTGCAATTTCGACTGCGCGCCGGCACGCGTCCAGCGCGGCCACGCCGCCGCAACGCGGATCGGCGCGGCGCAAGTACTCGCCCTGCTTGAGCAACAGCTGGGCTTCGTAATACCGTTCGCCGCTCGATTCGCACCAGGCGAGGCACTCCCCGATCTGCGCGAGCGCCGCGTCATAGTCGCCGCGTTCGGCATCCAGCTCGGCAAGCAGCGACGCGTAGTAGGTCAGCCCGAGCAGGCCGCCCGACTGCCGCTGTGCGTCGAGATGCGCGACGACGCCCGCGCGATCGCGTTGCGTCCATGCATGAATGATCGCGGCGTAGTGCCCGACCGCGCGCAGCCGGTGCGCATCCGCCAGCCGGAGAATCGCCTCCGACACGGCTCGCGCCGCGTCGCGGTCGCCCGCGAGCTGATGCGTGCGCGCGAGGTACATCATCGTGACGCCGAGCGTCGGCAGATGATCGAGGCAGGTCGCGCAATACACAGCCTCGCGCGCCATCGCGAGCGACGGTTGCGGATCGTCGTCCATGCACCAGCGCACGCTGGCGAGCGACGCCATCGTCCACGCACGCGTATCGAGCCCCAGGATGCGCCGGTGGCCCGCGTCGCGCCGCGCGTCGTAGCCGGCCAGCACCGCGTCGAACGCGGCACGGGCGCGCGCATAGTCGCCGTCGACCCACAGGCTCATGCCGCGCATCGCGTCCGCCGCGACCTGCACGCCCGCCTCGCCGCGCTCGGTCGCGAGCGTGTCGAGCCGCTTGCCGATCCGGCGCACGGTCGGACGGTCGCCGGCGACGTGGTAGTAGGTCGACAGCGTCCACAACGCGCTGATCTCGAGCTCCGGGTCGTCGAGCGTCCGGGTCTGCCGCAGCAACTGCTCCGCATGCTCGCGTATCTGCGGATCGGCCCAGCCGAATCGCGCCATCGTCGCGTGCGTCAACGTGGCGCGAATGCGCGCACTGTCGTGCTCGCGCTGGGCGTGATCGGCGGTCGCGAGCCAGTCGAATACGGCCTGCCCGTAGCGAATCGCGTCGTCGTATCGCGAATGTTCGAGCGCACGCCGCGCCGCGTCGATGCCTTGGGCGATCGCGTCCGCGCACGCGCCGGCGCGCGCGAAGTGCCCGGNGATCGCCGAACGGCGTGCGCCACCGGCGCCGGCGA
>NZ_BCPP01000650.1:0-4219 GCF_016586125.1 Burkholderia sp. E168m23 | reverse complement strand
ATCTCGAACTACCTCGCCAGGTACGGCGATCGCGCGATCGCGGGCGCCGTGTATGTCGACGGCGTGGTCGAGCTTGCGCCGGGCCAGATCGTCGATCATCCGGACGTGTATCGGGACATGAACGTGCCGGATCTGAAAACCCATCTCGACGGCGAGCGCACGTTCGTCGGCCTGTGCTTCAACCGTCGGCCGGACACCGCCACGTTCGAGCGCTTGCTCGCGAACGCCGCGATGGCGTCGTGGGACATGCAAAAGGCCATTCCAACGATGTCGGTATTCGCCGCCGCGGGGCTCGGCCACGCGCGCGTGCCGTTGCTGTTCCTCTACGGCGGTCGCGATGCGCTGGTCGATACGCACGCGACGCTGGCCCGCGCGGCTGAGCTGAATCCGCGTATCGCCAGCAAGGTGTACGCGGAATCCGGGCACGCGCCGTTCATCGAGGAAGCCGAACGGTTCAATCGCGATCTGGCCGCGTTCGTCCGGTCGGCGGCTGCTCAGTGAAGTGGCGAGGTCAGGCCGACGTGATCGGGATGCCTGCCGGGTCGCCCGCCGCGCGATCGTGAAAGCGCTGGAACGCATCGATGAGCCGCGCGCGCTGCGCGGCCAGCGACGGATCGCGCCGGTCGCGCGGCCGTGCGACGTCGACCTGGATTTCGTCGTCGACGCGGCCCGGGTTCGGCGCGAGCATCAGCACGCGATCGCCGAGATACAGCGCCTCGTCGAGATCGTGCGTGACGACGATCGCGGCCATCCGGTGCCGGTGGACGACGTCGAGCAGCAGCGTCTGCAAGCGCATCCGCGTGATCGCGTCGACCGCGCTGAACGGCTCGTCGAGCAGCAGCAGATCCGGCTCGCCGAACAGCCCGCGCGCGATCGCGGCGCGCTGCGCCATCCCGCCGGACAACGTGGCCGGCAGTTGCCGCGCGACGCCGGCCAGCCCAACCTCGTCGAGCAACCGCTCGACGCTGGGGTCGCGGCCGCCCCGCGCGCCGGACGCGAAGCCGACGTTGTCTGCGATCGACAGCCACGGCAGCAGCCGCGGCTCCTGAAAGATCACGCCGACGCGCGCGGACGGCCCGGCCAGCGCGCTGCCGTCGAGCGTCACGCTGCCGCGGAAATCCGGGTCGAGGCCGGCGACGATCCGCAGCAGCGTGCTCTTGCCGCAGCCGCTCGGGCCGACCACGCAGACGATTTCGCCGCGTGCGACCTGCAACGCGATATCGGAAAGGATCGTGCGATCGCCGTACAGCTTGCGGGCGATCCGCAGATCGAGCAGCGGCGGGGCGATGCCGGCTGTCGGGCGGATGGAAGGGGAGGCGCTCATTTCCTGCCCTCGCGCGATGCGCCATCGAACGCGTCGCGCCAGCCGAGCCAGCGCGACTCGATGCGGCGCATCGCGCCGTCGGTCAGCTTGCCGAGCAACGCGAGCAGCAGGATCGCGCCGAACACGAGATCGGGCCGCCCGGTTTCGCGACCGTCGCTCAGCAGGAAGCCGAGGCCGCGCGTGGCCGCGATCAGTTCCGCGGCGACCATGAACATCCACGCGAGACTGAGGCCGGTGCGCAGGCCGGTGACGATCTGCGGCAGCGCGGCCGGCAGCAGGATGCGGCGGAACAGCGCGAGCGGGCCGAGCCGGTACACCGCGCCGAGCTCGACGAGCTTGCGGTCGACGTCGCGAATGCCGGCGACCACCGCGAGGTGAACCGGAAAGAACGCGCCGATCGCGATCAGCGTGATTTTCGGTGCTTCATCGATGCCGAGCCACAGCAGCAGCACCGGCACCCACGCAAGCGACGGAATCGCGCGCAGTGCCTGGAACGTCGGTTCGAACAGCGCGTCGATCCGGCGGCTCAGGCCCATCGCCGCGCCGACGACGAGCGCGAGCCCGGCGCCGGCCGCAAACCCGGCCGCGACGCGCAGCGTGCTCGCGCCGACGTGACGTGCGACCCGGATGACGCCCATCCGCGCCAGCGTATCGAGAATCTCGCTCGGCGCCGGCACGAGATGATCGGGCAGCCAGCCGCGCCGCACCACGATCTCCAGCAGCACGAGCGCGGCGAACGGCAGTGCGAGGCCAGCGATTCGCCACGCGCGCAGCGGATCACGTCGGGCTCCAGGAGGCGGCGAAGCGGGCGGGTGCGACGCGAGCGCGTCGCCGCGCGCGGTGGTGTCCGTCATCGGCGGCACGCTCGGTCTCAGTGCGACGCGGCGACGATCGGGCGCGCGAACGACGGATCGATCAGCGTATCGACGATCTTCGCGGGATCGACGCCCGGTTTGGTCAACTGCTCGGCCGTCAGCACCGGCGCCGCGGCCTTCAGCGCCGCGCGCTGCGTGTCGCCCGGCACCGGATCGCTGAAGTCGTTGCGCTGAAGCTGCAGCTTCGCGACCGGCAGCGACACCTTCGATTCGTCGGCAATGATCTGCGCGGTTTCGGCCGGATGCGCGCCGATCCACTGGCGTGCGCGGTCGTAGACCTTCAGCACGCGCTCGACCGCCTGCGGATACTGGCTGGCGAACGCGTCGCGAACATTCAGGAACCCGTACGTATTGAACGCGACGTTGCGATACAGCAGGCGCGCGCCATCGTCGAGCTGGGCGGCGGCCATGTGCGGATCGAGCCCGGCCCACGCATCGACCTGACCGTTCGCGAGCGCGGTGCGGCCGTCCGGATGCTGCAGGTTGACGATCTCGACGTCGTCGCGCGTCAGGCCAACGGTGTGCAGCGCGCGCAGCGTGAACAGGAACGGATCGGTGCCGCGCGTCGCGGCGATCTTCTTGCCCTTCAGATCGGCGAGCGAACGGATCGGCGAATCCTTGCGTACCACGAGCGCCGTCCATTCGGGGCGCGAGAACACGTAGACCGTGTGGATCGGGTTGCCGTTCGCGCGGGCGAGCACCGACGCGAGCCCCGCGGCCGAGCCGAAATCGACCGCGCCGCTGTTCAGGTATTCGAGCGCGCGGTTGCTGCCGAGGCTCAGCACCCAGCGAATCGACGTACCGTCGGCCTTGAACGCATCGTCGAGCCAGCCGAAGTGGCGGATCACGAGACTCTCGGGCGAGTAGTACGCGTAGTCGACGCGGATTTCCGCAGGCGTCGCCGCCTGCGCTTGCATGGACATGAGGCCGGCAAGCGCGGCAACGACGAGGGCCGCGGATTGCCACACGCGGGACCAGAACGGCTTCATCGGGGATTCTCCGGAAGAGCGGCAACGCGCCGCGAACAGGCAGGTGACCGGCTAATGTAACGAAGCGCAAGCGATCCGTTAACGAAGAAATCCACGTTTGAACATGCGTGCGGCTGCTAAGCGCCGCCCGCGCAACTTTATGACGCACGCCGATTAATTTATCGGTTTATATCGCTTGGGATTGCCGGATCGAGGGAACAGAATTTCCGCTGCCGGAACCCGGCCGCAGCGGGGCCGCATGCGCTCGGCGCCGCGATGGTCGCGAAGGCGCCTGACCGGTTCCCCGGCTTCACGATCACCTTGCCGTGCATTCGGCATCAAACTAAGGAATCCGATGAGTTCGATCGATCTTGGCTCAGTCACGCCGGTTTCTTCCCCCATCCGCTCGGCCAGCGACGTCGCGCGCCTGATCAATACGGTGGACAGTTCGGTGAGCCACGCACGGATGATCGTGCTGCTGGCGCTCGGCGGCGTGTTTCTCGATGCGTACGACCTCACGACGCTGTCGTACGGCATCGACGACGTGGCGCGCGAATTCGGGCTGACGCCCGCGCTGACCGGGCTGGTCGGTTCGGCGATCATGATCGGCACGATCTTCGGCAGCCTGATCGGCGGCTGGCTGACCGACCGGATCGGCCGCTACCAGGTGTTCATGGCCGACATGCTGTTCTTCGTGGTCGCGGCGATCGCGGCCGGGCTCGCACCGAACGTGTGGGTGCTGATCGGCGCCCGCTTCGTGATGGGGCTCGGCGTCGGCATCGACCTGCCCGTCGCGATGGCGTTTCTCGCGGAATTCTCGAAGTTCAACGGCCGCGGCAACAAGGCGTCGCGGCTCGCCGCGTGGTGCCCGATGTGGTACGTCGCGTCGTCGGTGTGCTTCCTGCTGATCTTCGGCCTGTATTTCCTGCTGCCGGCCGAGCATGCGGGCTGGCTGTGGCGCGCCTCGCTGATCTTCGGCGCGGTGCCGGCGCTCGTCATCATCCTGTTCCGCAACCGCTTCATGAACGAATCGCCGCTGTGGGCCGCGAATC
>NZ_BCPP01000649.1:0-4234 GCF_016586125.1 Burkholderia sp. E168m23 | reverse complement strand
AACAGCACGCCGTTCAACTGGCCGCGCATCGACGACGCGGCGTGGCTGAGAGGGGGAGTCGGAGCAGTGGACATGGAGCACCGTGATGGAGCGTGTGGCGATGGTCGTAATAACTTCGTATAGCATACATTATACGAAGTTATACGAATGTTGGTGTAGACGTCGCCGAATTCGTCGTTGAAGAACGGGCCCTGCACGCCGGGCGGCAGCGTATAGCCGATGTCGCCCACCTTCTTGCGGATCTGGTACCAGGTTTCGGGCACGTCCTTCACGGGCGCCGAATCCTTCATCGTGAAGAAGATCAGCGATTCGCCGGGGCGCGAATAGCTGCGCAGGAAATCGATGGCAGGCGTTTCCTGCAGCTTGCGGCCGATCCGGTCGGTCACCTGTTCCTGCACCTGCCGCGCGCTCGCGCCGGGCCAGAAGGTGCGGATCACCATCACGCGGAACGTGAACGGCGGGTCTTCGGATTGTGCGAGCCGCGTGTAAGCGAGGATGCCCGCGAGCGTCGCGAGCGCGATCAGGTAGACGACCAGCGCCTGATGGCGCAGCGCCCACGCGGACAGGTTGAAGCGGCCTTCTTCGTGGGAGACGCTCACGATGCGAAGTCCTCCGGATGCAGCGGCGCGATCGCGCGCACCTTCTCGCCCGCGCTGACCGTATGCACGCCCTGCAGCACGACGCGCTCGCCCGGCTGCAGCCCGTGCGACACGGTGACGGTGCGCTCGTTGAAGCGCGCGACGTCGACGCGGCGCAACTCGAGCGTGTCGTCCCTGGTGCGCACGATCCAAACGGCCGGATGCGGGCCGTCGTGGAACAGCGCGGTCGCGGGCAGCGTGATCGGCTGCGCGTCGCCGGCGGCCGGCGCGCCGTCGAACGCGACGTCCGCGGTCATGCCGAGCCGGATCGCCGGATCAGGCGTGCCGAGCGTGAGCTTCACGCGGTAGGTGCGGCTTTGCGGATCGGCGGCCGGCGCGATTTCGCGCACCTTCGCGGCGAATTGTCGGCCCGGCAGCGACGGCAGCGTGACGGTGGCCGCGTGGCCCGGCGCGAGCGACGCGAGCGCGGCTTCGGGCACGTCGCTGACCACGTCGACGTCGCCCGACCACGCGAGCTGGTAGACCGGCTGGCCGGCCGACACGTTCTGGCCGGTATCGGCCTGTTCGGCGGTGATGGTGCCCGCATGATCGGCCACCAGCGTCGCGTAGCGCAGCTGGTTCTTCGCGAGCGCGAGCTGCTGCTGCGCCTGGTCGCGCTGCGCGAGCGCCGACGTGTAGCTGTTCTGAGTCTGTTCGAGCTGCGCGGTTGCGATCAGGTTTTCGCGGGCCTGCGCACGATCGCGATCGAGCTGCTGCTTCGCGAACGCGAGGCTGTGCGACGCGGCATCGAATTGCGCCTGCGCACTCGCGGCGTTCTTCTCGACGTCGGACGGATCGAGCAGCGCGACGACCTGGCCGACTTTCACCATATCGCCGAGCCGCACCCGGCGCTCGATGATCTTGCCGGCGATGCGGAACGACAGCGGGGTCGCATAGCGCGGCTGGATGTCGCCGGGCAGCGTGCGCGCGGCCGCGGTGGTGTCGGCCCGCGCGGGCAGCGCGACGACGGGGCGCGGGGCGGGCGGTGCGGATTCTTTCGGATGACAGGCGGCAAGGACGAGCGCGGCGCCGATCAGCAGCGCGGCGCGGGAACCGGAGCGATTCACGAAACCCCCAGGTGAGGTGGAGCGGAACGAAGCCGGCAAGCGCGGCGGGCGCTTGCCCCAAGCGGCGCCGGCAGCGGCGCACACGGAAAGATGAACGACATCTTCAGAAACTGTGGCGAATTCTAATACACACCTGTATCTGAATGCAAAGATGAATCTGAAAGGGAAGGGATGCTAGACTGCGCGGCATGAAACCACAGCGCTTAACTCGCGAGCAGAGCAGGGACCAGACGCGCGAACGTCTGCTGAAAGCCGCGCATCGCATTTTTCTGAAGAAAGGGTATGTGGCCGCGAGCGTCGAGGACATCGCGGCGGCCGCCGGCTACACGCGCGGCGCGTTCTACTCGAATTTCCGCAGCAAGTCCGACCTGTTGCTGGAATTGCTGGAGCGCAACCACGAGGAGGTGCAGGCCGACTTCGTCGCGATTTTCGAAGGGGGCGGCACGCGCGAGCAGATGGAATCGATGTCGCTCGCGTACTACCGGACGCTGTTTCGCGACGACGAGTACTCGCTGCTGTGGGGCGAGGCGAAGCTGCAGGCGGCGCGCGACGCGAAATTCCGCGTGCGCTTCAACCAGTTCCTGCACGGCAAGCGCGTGCAGATGGCCGAATTCATCCAGCGCTTCGCCGAGCGCTCGGGCACGCCGCTGCTGCTGCCGGCCGATACGCTCGCGTTCGGGCTGATGTGCCTGTGCGACGGCGTGCAGTCGTACTACACGGCCGATCCGCAGCACGTGTCGGCCGACGTGGCCGAGTCGGTGCTCGGCGGCTTCTTCGCGCGGGTCGTGCTGGGGCGTGCGCCGGACTGACCGGCGCGGGCGGTGCGAGTGGTGCGGCGACGCGCGTCAGCGTTCGCCGGTCATCCGCCGGTACGCGTCGAGCAGCGACGTCTTGTAGACCACGCCCGCGAGCGTCGGCTCGGCTTCGCTCTCGATTACCGGCAGGCGTTCGCCCTGGAACGCCATGAAGCGCTGGAGCGCGGTCGCGAGCGGCATGTCGGGCGTGAGCAGCGGAAACGGCGTGTGCGCGTAGTGCGCGGCCGTCTTGTCGGTCGTGTCGCGCTTGTCGAGCAAGTCGGACGTGATGTCCTTCAACGCGACCGCGCCGCGAAAGCGCCCGGCGTCGTCGGTCACGTACAGATACTTCACCGGATATTCGAGAAACACGCGCGTCATGTCGGCGACGCTCGCGGTGAGCGGCACGACCGTCTGCGCGGGCTGGATCAGCTCGCGCATCTGCGTGGTGCGCAGCCGCTGCCGCTCCTGCGCGTCCTGGTAGTGGTGCTGCGTGATTTCATACATCGACGTGGTGCCGGTCGCGCGCGCGACGAAATACGCGAACACGCACGACACCAGCAGCGGCAGCACGACCTGGTAGCTCAGCGTCATCTCGAAGATCATCAGGATCGCCATCAGCGGCGCCTGCGTGGCGCCCGCCATGAACGCGCCCATCCCGACGATCGCGTACGCGAAATACGCGGACGTATGGCCGGGCCACAGCGCGTCCATCGCGAGCCCGAACAGCGAGCCGAACACGGCGCCGACGAACAGCGTCGGCGTGAATACGCCGCCGATCGCGCCCGAGCCGGCCGTCGCGGCGGTCGCGATCACCTTGAACACGAGGACCGCGACGAGCGCCTGCCAGGTCCACGGCGAATGGAGGATGTGGTTCACGACGCTGTAGCCGTTGCCCCACACGTCCGGAGTCCACACCGAGATCACGCCGACGACCAGGCCGCCGAGTGCGAGCCGCACGGGCAACGGCACCGGCAGCCGCTTGAACTGCGTCTTCGACGCGTCGAGCAGGTGCAGGAACTGCGGCGCGAGCACGCCGCACAGCGCGCCGAGCACGACGAACGGCAGCACCTCGGGGCCGGTCACGGCCGGAAACACCGGCATCTCGTATGGCGGCCGGTAGCCGGCGAATTCGCGCATCACGATGTTCGCGACGACCGACGCGACGACCATCGGCCCGAAGCTCTCCATCGCGATCGTGCCGAGCACGATTTCCGACACGAAAAAGGCACCGGCGATCGGCGCGTTGTACGCGGACGTGATGCCGGCCGCCGCCCCGCACGCGACCAGCAGGCGCAGGCGCGGCGGATCGAAGTGCGCGAAGCGGCCGACCAGTGACGCGGCGAGCGCCGCGAGCTGCACCATCGGGCCTTCGCGGCCGATCGAGCCGCCGCTGCCGATCGTCAGCAGCGACGACACGCTGCGCCACAGGCTCTGCCGCACCGGCACGACGCCGTTGCCGAGGGCGACCGATTCCATGTAGTCGGTCTTGGCGGCCTCCTTGTCGCCGCGCGTCGCGAGCAGCAGCACGCAGCCGGCGAGGAAGCCGCCCGCGGCCGGCATCCAGAACCGCAGGTACCACGGCAGGCTCTTCGCCATCTGCACGAAGCTGCCGCTGTGCCCCGAGATCAGCCGCTGCATCAGGTCGATGCCCTCGCGGAACGCCATCGTGGCAAAGGCGCCGCCGACGCCGACGATGGCCGACCAGATCAGCATCGTATGGGCGTCCGACAGG
>NZ_BCPP01000648.1:0-4241 GCF_016586125.1 Burkholderia sp. E168m23 | reverse complement strand
TCCGCGCTCGGCACCGTGGGCGCGGTGCTGATGACCTATCGCCGGCTGTTCTCGGCCGATCACCGTTTCCTCGCTTCGCGGCTCGAAGAGCGCACGCGGTGACGCGCGGCGGCGCGCGCTGCGCGGTCAGCACGCGCCTGCGACGTTTCATCGGAACGTGATGATCGGGAGGACGGAATGCGGGCGCGCATGACGTGACATCCGCATGACGTCGTGCAGCGCCGTTGCACGGCTGTGGCACCGTACCGCGAAGCAGGCAGCGGCACGCGTTGCAACGGCGGCACGACAGGCGCTGCTCGCGTGCCGCCCTGCTCGTGCCGCCCATCGAACCGGTTGCGCGCGCACCGAACGAAACGCCGGCCCGCGCGTGCCGCTCAATGCTTGATCGACACCGTCACCCGGGTGCCGTCGCTCATCGACACGGATTTCGACCCGCCGTTGGTCGGAATCGACACCCACTTCACCTGGCTTACCGACACGACGTCCGGACACTGCAGCGACTTGCCCCCGGCCGTCACGCCGCGCGTGCCCTTCGGCGCGGCCGCCTGGAAGCTCAACTGCACGTTGGCGACACCCTTGGCGTCGACCGACGGTGCGAGCCGCACCTGGGTCTGCCGCACCATCGCGCCGTTCGCGTCGCGCGGCAGGTTGTCGGCGTTCGGGCAGCCGTCCGGCATCGCGACCGCGCCGCTCGGCGGCACCGACTTCCAGTTGAAATCGTCCGTCTCGCCCGAGCGGATCTTGCGGGTCTCCTGCGTATTGCCGAAGGTCTTCGAGTCGACCTTGACGGTGTATTCGAGCTGTCCCGTCCCGCCGCCCTTCAGGCTGCCCTTGACCGGTGGCGCCGCGAATACGCTCGCGCTGACGCACGCCGCCGCGAACACGACCGACCACGATGCGGCGACTGACAAGCTGCGTTGGCTCATGCTGACCTCCTTGTAATGCGGCGGCACGCGCGTGCCGCGCGGTTTTCGATGCATGATGCGCTGCCAGTCTACCGCCAAGCGCGGTGCAATGCGCCGCAAACGCATCGGGTGTTACCCCGCTTGCATTCGCGGCGCCGCAACCTTACGCGCTCCGCGCTCAGAAACCGCTGAGCACCAGCTTGCCGATCGCGCGCCCGCCCTCGAGCATCTGATGCGCGCGCCGCACGTTCGCCGCGTTGATCGTGCCGAGCTGTTCGCCGAGCGTCGTGCGCAGCGTGCCGGCGTCGACGAGCCGCGCCACTTCGCCGAGGATCTTGTGCTGCTCGATCATGTCCGGCGTCTCGAACATCGCACGCGTGAACATGAATTCCCAGTGAAACGCCGCGCTCTTCGCCTTCAGCAATTCGACCGGCACCGGCTTCGCGTTCTCGACGATCGTGCAAATGCCGCCCTGCGGCCGGATGACTTCCGCTGCAGCCGGGAAATGATGGTCGGTATCGTTGAAGATCAGCACGTGGTCGACGCTCGGATGGCCGGCCTCGCGCAACTGCGCGGGCAGGTCGCCGAAATGGTCGACCACCGCATCCGCGCCGAGCGCGCGCACCCATTCGGCCGACGCCGGCCGCGACGCGGTCGCGATCACGTGCAGCTTGCCGAGCGTCTTCGCGAGCTGGATCGCGATCGAGCCCACGCCGCCCGCGCCGCCGATGATCAGCACCGACTTGCCGGCGTCGGCACCCTGCGGCGACACGCGCAACCGGTCGAACAGCGCTTCCCACGCGGTCAGCGCGGTGAGCGGCAGCGCGGCGGCGGCCGCGAAGTCGAGCGTGCGCGGCTTCAACGCGGCGATCCGCTCGTCGACCGCGTGGAATTCGCTGTTCGCGCCGGGCCGCGTGATGCTGCCCGCGTAGAACACTTCGTCGCCGGGCCGGAACAGCGTGACGTCGGCGCCGACCGCGACGACCGTGCCGGCCGCATCCCAGCCGAGCACGCGCGGCGTCTCCTCGACCTGCGGCTTCGGCGCACGCACCTTGGTGTCGACCGGGTTCACGGAAATCGCCTCGACCTTCACGAGCAGATCGTGCGGGCCCGGCACGGGCTGCGGCAGTTCGACGTCGAGCAACGCTTGCGGGTCGTCGATCGGCAGATAACGGGTCAATCCAACGGCTTTCATCTCGATACTCCTTTCAGGGAAATCCGGCAGGCTGCGGCGCAACCTCCATGCGTGCCATCGTAGGCAACCCGATCCTTCGAGAAAACCGCTATATTTCCTGAAACATTTTCAGGAATTTCAGAATAATGACGTCCGATCCCGGGTCCGATCCGATTCCCGCGCCCGACAAGCCGCTCGACCTGCTCGACGTCGCGCTGTTCGTGCGCGCGGCGCTGCTCGCGAACGTCACCGCGGCCGGGCGCGAATTCGGCGTGTCGGCCGCGGTCGCGAGCGCGCGCATCGCCCAGCTCGAACGGCAGCTCGGCGCGCGGCTGCTGCACCGCACCACGCGCCGCATCAGCCTCACGCAGGACGGCGAAGTCTTCATGGCGCGCGCCGACGCGCTGCTGGCGGCCGCCGACGCCGCGCGCGCGTCGGTCGGCCGCGGCCGCAGCGAGCCGTACGGGCGGCTGAAGGTGTCGATGTCGTCGTCGTTCGGCCGCCAGCACGTCGCGCCGGTGATTCCGGCGTTCCTGCGCCGCTACCCGTCCGTGTCGCTCGATCTGCGGCTGTCCGACGAGATCGTCGATCTGGTCGACGACGGCTACGACGTCGCGATCCGGCTCGGCGCGCTGAAGGATTCGACGCTCGTCGCCCGCAAGCTCGCCACCAACCGCCGCGTGCTGTGCTGCTCGCCCGCCTATCTCGCCGAACGCGGCACGCCGCGCCATCCGGCCGACTTGACGCAGCACGAATGCGTGATCCTCGGCGACCAGCGCGACTGGTCGTTCGCGACGCCGCAGGGCCCGCTCACGGTGCGGGTCGGCGGCCGGCTCGTCGCGAGCAACGGCGAGGCGATCCGCGAAGCGCTCGTCGACGGCTTCGGGATCGCGATCAAGTCGACCTGGGACGTCGGCCCGCTGCTCGCGAGCGGCGCGCTCGTCAGCGTGCTCGACGACTACCCGTTCGCGGACGACGTCGCGATCTGGGCCGTCTATCCGAGCCGCGCGCACGTGCCGCTGAAAACGCTCGCGTTCATTGCGTTCCTGGCCGAGCACTTCGGCGATCCGCCGTACTGGGATCGTGCAAACGGCTGACCACTACCGCCGCGCGCCCGGTTTCGCGCCGGCGCCGGCGCCCTGCGCGGCCAACCGGCTACAATGGCGCGTTCGCGACGCAACGGCCCGCAGCCGCACGGGGCCCGCGTTCGCAGGCGGCCGCCCGCGGGCCGAGCACGTCATTCATTCGCCTCCCAACCACTCGTCATGACCCACAATCTCGTCATCCAGAGTCTTGCGCCGCTGTCGGACGCCCATCACAAACCGCTGCTCGCGCTGTCGCGCGGCACCCGCGTCGTGCAGACCGACGATCACGCGCTGCGGATCGAAAACGCGAGCCCGGCGCAGCGCCTCGACATCGACGCATACTGCGGCACGCATGCGCTAGATTTCGGCTTCGTCGAGGCCGGCCTCACGCTCGGCGATTTCGGGCTCGCTGTGATGGACATGGATTCGACGCTGATCACGATCGAGTGCATCGACGAGATCGCCGATTTCTGCGGATTGAAAACGCAGGTCGCGGAGATCACCGAAGCGTCGATGCGCGGCGAGATCCGCGATTTCAACGAAAGCCTGACGCGCCGCGTCGCGCTGCTGGCCGGGCTCGACGCGCACGCGCTCGAGCGCGTGCACGAAGAACGGCTGCAACTGTCGCCAGGCGCCGAGACGATGCTGGCGGGCGTAAAGGCCGCCGGCATGAAGACGCTGCTCGTGTCGGGCGGCTTCACGTTCTTCACCGAGCGGCTGAAAGCCCGCCTCGGCCTCGACTACGCGCATGCGAACACGCTCGAGATCGTCGACGGCAAGCTCACCGGCAAGGTGCTCGGCGAGATCGTCAACGCCGACGTAAAGGCGCGCCTGCTGCGCGAGACGTGCGCTTCGCTCGGCCTCGAACCGCGCCGCGCGATCGCGATGGGCGACGGCTCGAACGACCTGAAGATGATGGCCGAAGCCGGGCTGTCGGTCGCGTTCCACGCGAAGCCCGTCGTGCGCGATGCGGCCACCGTCGCGTTCGACCATGTCGGCCTCGACGGGCTGCTGCGACTGTTCTGATCCTGCGGCACCCTCAATGAAAAACGCCGGCGCGATATCGCATCGCGCCGG
>NZ_BCPP01000647.1:0-4255 GCF_016586125.1 Burkholderia sp. E168m23 | reverse complement strand
CGCTGGTCTTCGGCGCGCGTTATGCGCGGCTCGACACGGAAAGCCGCGTGCTGCAGATGGCGCCGGTCACGTTCGATGCCGCGACCTTCGAGATCTGGGGACCGCTGCTCAATGGCGGCGCGTGCGTCGTCTACGAAGACGGCTTCGTGCGCGCGTCGCGCCTGCGCGACCTGATCGAGCGCCACCGGATCAACCTGCTGTTCCTGACCACCGCGCTGTTCAACGCGCTCGTCGACGAAGCGCCGGCGACGCTCGCGAGCGTCGAGACGGTGCTGACCGGCGGCGAGGCCCACTCGCTGCGCCACATGAACGAGGCACTGCGCCGCTACGGCGCGGACCGGATCGTCAGCGTCTACGGTCCGACCGAATGCACGACCTTCACGACCTGGTATCCGGTGCGCGAGATCGGCCCCGACGAAACCATGCTGCCGATCGGCCTGCCGATCCAGAACACGCGCCTCTATGTCGTCGACCAGGGTGCGCTGTGCCGCGCCGGCGAGCCCGGCGAGATCTGCGTCGCGGGGCCGGGCCTGACACCCGGCTACCTCGGCATGCCGGAGATCACCCGCGAGCGCTTCGTCGAATACGAGATCGCGGGGCGACGCGAGCGGCTCTATCACACCGGCGATATCGGCTACCTGCGCGAGGACGGCGTGCTGGTGTTCAAGGGGCGCCTGGACGACCAGGTCAAGATCAACGGCTTCCGGATCGAATTCGGCGAGATCGCGTTCCATCTGCAGAACCGGCCCGAAGTGCGGCGCAGCTATGTGACCGTGCATGACAACGGCATCGAGAAGCGGCTGGTGGCGTTCGTCGTGCCCAAGAGCGAAGCCAGCGGGGTCGAGCAGATTCGGGCTGCGCTGGCCGAAGTCCTGCCCGCGTACATGGTGCCGGCACAAATCCATCTTTGCGACGAACTGCCGATCTCGGCCAACGGCAAGATCGATCATCGACATCTGAAACAGACACTGGAGTGACAAGCATGAGCCTGAGCAAACGCGCCCAATATTTCCAGGATCTGCTGGCGGATCGCGGCCTGCAGATGGAAGTCCTCGAACTGCCCGCCTCCACGCGCACCGCCGACGACGCCGCGCGCACGCTCGGCTGCCAGAAGGCGCAGATCGTCAAGTCGCTGGTATTTCGCTCGCTGGCCGGCAACCGGCCGGTGGTGGTGCTCGCCAGCGGGCCGAACCGCGTGAACGAGGCGGCGATTTCCGAATTGATCGGCGCGCAGATCGTCAAGGGCGATGCCGACTTCGTCAAGGAAACCACCGGCTTCGCGATTGGCGGCGTGCCGCCGTTCGGCCACCGGGAGGAAGTTGCGCTGCTGGTGGACGAGGACCTGCTCCAGTTCGACGAACTGTGGGCGGCGGCCGGTACGCCGAGCGCGGTGTTCAAGATCACCGGCCGCTTCACCGACGTGCTGCCCGCGCATCGCGTGGTCTCGGTGAAGTAACGAGGCTACCCATGTCCAGTCCCTATCCGGACGAGTCGTATCGCGGCCTCGCGGCCGAGCTGCGCGAGCGCCTGCAGGCCTGCCTGCTGCCCGAAGCCGAGGGCGCCGAGGCGCGCGGCCATCTTCCGCGCGCCATCTGGCCGGCGCTGGCCGCCGAGGGCTGGCTGGACCTGCCGCTGGCGGGCGAAGGCTTCGTGCGCAGCGCGGTGTTCCTGGAGGAGCTGGGACGCCTCGGATATGCGGGCGTGCGCGCCGCGATCGGCGTGCATGCGTTCATGGCGGCGTCCTACCTCGCCTGGTTCGGCAACGACGCACAGCGCGAGCGCTATCTGGCGAGGATGCGCGACGGCACGGCCGTGGCGGCGCTCGCCATCACCGAGGATCAGGCCGGCAGCGACCTGAGCGACCTGCAATGCAGCGCCGCGGCGAGCGGCGACGGCTGGCGCGTGAACGGCACGAAACGTTTCGTCTCGAACGGCTCGCAGGCCACGCTAATCGTCGCGCTGGTCCGCAGCAACGCGCAGCGCCACGCACTGGGCGGTTGCAGCCTGCTGGTCGTTGATGCCGAGGCGCCCGGCGTCACGCGCACGCCGCTGAACCTGCTGGGCTGGCGCAGCGCCGACGTCTGCGACATCCGCTTCGAGGACGTCGCGGTGCCGCGCGAGAACACGCTCGGCAAGCCCGACAAGGCGTTCACCTGCCTGATGCGATGCCTCGACTTCGAGCGCATGGTGGCAGGCATGCTCGCGCTCGGCGGCGCGGGATGCAGCATCCGGCTGATGAATCGCTTCGTGCGCCAGCGCGTGGTGCGCGGCGCCCCGCTGAGCGCGAACCAGACGATCCGTCACGAACTGGTCGAATTGATCGCCGAATTGCGGCTGCTGCGTCATTTCGCTTATCAGTTGGTGCAGCAATACGTGGGCGGCAGGCTCGGCAGCGGCGACGCGTCGATCCTGAAGCTGCGCAGCACCGAGCTGGCGAAGCGAGCGGCGCATCTGTGCGCGCAATTTCACGGCGCGCGCGGCTACCTGTCGGAATCCGATGTCGCGCGGCTCTATCGCGACGCGACCGCCGGCACGATCGCCGCCGGCGCCAGCGAACTGGTGCGCGAAATCATCTTCGACAGCGTCGATTCGGAAGCGCTGCTCGACTGAACCCACTGCCGCGCGCCCCGCGGGGCCGCACGGTCGCGAAACGATTTTTTCCCTTCTTGCTCAAGGAACACGTGATGTGGCTGATACAAGTGGCGCTCGTCGTTCTGGTCTGTAACGGCTGCGGTGCGATCGCGGAGCGGCTCGGGCAATGCAAGGTGATCGGCGAGATCGCCGGCGGCATCCTGCTCGGCCCGCTCGCGCTCGGCGTCGTCACGCCGTCGCTCTATCACGAGCTGTTCACGCCCGACAACACCTCGGCGATCAGTCGCATCGGCGAGATCGGCCTCGCGTTGCTGATGTTCGAGATCGGTCTCGACGTGCGCCTGCCGGCGCAACGCGCGCTGCTCGGCCCGGTGCTGATCGCCGTGCCGGGCATGCTGCTGCCGTTCGGCGGGGGGCTGATGGTGGGCTGGCTCGCCCACGACGTCCTGGCGCCGCAGCAGCCGTTCTGGCCGTTCGTGTTGTTCTGCGGCGTGGCGCTGTCGGTATCGGCCGTGCCGGTGATGGCGCGCATCGTGACCGACCTGAATCTCACGCGGCATGCCGGCGCCGCGTCGGCGCTGTCGGCGGCGATGGTCGGCGACCTGCTCGGCTGGGGCGCGCTCTCGCTGCTCGTCTGCCTGTCGCACAACGCCGCCGGATGGCGCACCCTCGGCGTGAACGTCGTGCTGCTCGTCGCCTACGTGGCGCTGCTCGTGATCGCGGCCAAGGGTGTGCTGCTGCGCGTGGTCGGGCGCTCGCTTGCGCAGGGCTGGTCGCGCGACACGGTGGCGATCCTGGTCGCCTCGGTGCTGGTGTCGGGATGGATCACCTCGCAGCTCGGCTTCCATAGCGCGTTCGGCGCGCTGCTGATCGGCATGCTGCTGCGCGACGTACCGAGCGTGCGCGAGCAGTTCGACCGCCTGCTGGGCGGCTTCCTGCATACCATCCTGATGCCGATCTTCTTCGCCTGCGCGGGCCTGAACCTGCAGTTCTTCGACGTCACCGCCCATGCGCAATGGCTCTGGCTGCTGGCCTTCATCGTGGTCGGCTTCGCGGGGAAATACCTGGGCGTGTTCGCCGGCGCGCGACTGACGGGGCACACGAGCGGCGACGCGACGGTGATCGCCACGCTGATGAACGCGCGCGGCCTGATGGAACTGGTCTTCCTGTCGATCGGGCTGCAACTGCGCATCCTGCCGCAGAACGTCTACACGATGCTGGTGATCTTCGCGCTGTTCACCACCGCGGTCACCGCGCCGCTGTTGCGCCACCATCTGCGCCCGGTGGCGGGCGGCGCGACGGAATCGGTGTAGGGCGAGGCGGCGGCCGAGGCTCAGTGCAGACCACGGTGCCCGCCACTCTGGCCGACTCAACGGAATAGGATTTCATGCCGTATGACAGCGATTACTTCATACAACGAAGCATCGCCTGCCACGCCCGCGCCGTTCAATGTGCGCCGTGCAGGGGCTGCGTGAACCCCCTGCCCGTTATCGGCCGGCGGCCGCGCCAGATCAAGTCAGGTTGGCAAACACCGGCTGGTTCCTGACGCTCTCGCGCTGGCGCATTCTCGCGTACCAGGCTCGAAGCGCCTCGCACTCCTCGGGCACCGCCAGCTTCACGAGCATCGCAAAGATCAGACCGCCGATAACGGTGATGTCGGCCA
>NZ_BCPP01000646.1:0-4267 GCF_016586125.1 Burkholderia sp. E168m23 | reverse complement strand
GCGGGCGCATGCATTGCGGTGCTGATCGTGAAGCCGCAATTCGGCGTGCTGTTCCCGTTGGCGCTCATCTGCGGGCGCCACTGGAAGGCGTTGATATCGGCCGGCGCGTTCAGCGCCGGCATCGTCGCGGTGTCGCTGGCGGCGTTTGGCGTGCGGGCGTGGGCCGCGTTTTTCGCGTTCATGCCGGCGTTCCACCACAACGTGGTCGAGTACGGCGACACGCTTCGGCGGGCCATGCCGTCGACGATCTCGCTCGCCCGGGCAGCCGGGCTGTCCGTCGGGCCAGCCTATGCCGTGCATGCGGTCGTCGGGGTACTGGCGGTCGCGGCGGTCGTCGACGTCTGGATTCGCCGCTCGCGCTTCGCGCTCCGCGCCGCCGCGCTCGCCGCCGGTACGCTGCTCGTGCAGCCTTACTATGTGTACTACGACCTGCTCTGGCTGGTGTTGCCGGTTGCATTCCTGCTGCTGGACGCGCGGAACGTCCCGTTGCGCCGAGCCGAGATCGTGATCGTCGTGCTGGCCTGGCTCGCGCCGGCGCAGGCCTTCATCGCGGTGATCAGCGGCACGGGTTGGCCGGTCGCGTCGGCGATGCTGGTCGCGCTGCTCGCGATGATCGTGCGCCGGAGTCGCGCGCCGGCGCCGGTGGCTGCGTAGCGGTTGCCGGGTGAGCGCATGTTGCTGCAGTCGGTCGACCCGAGCGGAACGATGCCGGGCGCATGAAACAGAAAACCCCTTGCGGCGCCGAGGCCGCAAGGGGTTTTCCGTGTATTGCCGTACTACGCCTGGGGTGATTCGCTCAGACGTTGAACAGGAAGTTCATCACGTCGCCGTCGTGCACGACGTATTCCTTCCCTTCCGCGCGCATCTTGCCGGCTTCCTTCGCGCCTTGCTCGCCCTTGTACGTGACGAAGTCGTCGAACGCGATCGTCTGCGCACGGATGAAGCCGCGCTCGAAGTCGGTGTGGATCACGCCGGCCGCTTGCGGAGCGGTATCGCCGATGTGGATCGTCCACGCGCGCACTTCCTTCACGCCGGCGGTGAAATAGGTCTGCAGGCCGAGCAGCTTGAAGCCCGCGCGGATCACGCGGTCGAGGCCCGGCTCTTCCATGCCCATGTCGGCGAGGAATGCTTCCTTGTCCGCGTCGTCGAGATCGGCGATTTCCGCCTCGATCGCCGCGCATACGGCGACCACCGGCGCGTTTTCGCTTTCCGCGTACTTGCGCACCGCCTCGAGGTGCGGGTTGTTCTCGAAGCCGTCGTCCTTCACGTTGGCGACGTACATCGCCGGCTTCGCGGTGATCAGGCAGAACGGCTTGATCAGCGCCTGTTCGTCGTCCGACAGCGCGAGGCCGCGCACGGCCTTGCCCTGGTCGAGTTGCGCGCGCACCTTTTCGAGCACCGCGACGAGCTTCGCCGCTTCCTTGTCGTTGCCCGACTTCGCCGCCTTCGAATAGCGCGTGAGCGCCTTCTCGATGGTGCCGAGGTCGGCGAGCGCGAGTTCGGTGTTGATCACTTCGATGTCGTCGATCGGGCTGACCTTGCCGGCGACGTGAATGACGTTGTCATCCTCGAAGCAGCGCACGACGTGCGTGATCGCATCGGTTTCGCGGATGTTCGCGAGGAACTGGTTGCCGAGGCCTTCACCCTTGCTCGCGCCCGCGACGAGGCCCGCGATGTCGACGAATTCGACGACGGCCGGCACGACACGCTCCGGCTTGACGATCTCGGAGAGCGCCTTCAGGCGCGTATCGGGCACTTCGACGATGCCGACGTTCGGCTCGATCGTGCAGAACGGGTAGTTCTCGGCGGCGATGCCGGCCTTGGTCAGCGCATTGAACAGGGTGGACTTGCCGACGTTGGGCAAGCCGACGATGCCGCATTTGAGACTCATGGAATCCTTCGGACGGGTGAGGCGGCGCGGCCGGACAGGGCACGGCGGCGCGGGAAAAAAGGGGCGGCCGGCGCGTGGAGCGCGGCGGGCCGACGGTCAAAGACGCTATTGTACCGTGCCGGCGCCCCGGATTCCGGGCTTGCCGCCGAACGGCCGATGCGGCGGGCCGCCGCGCGGGCGCACCGGCCCGCGATTCTGCTGATTTCCCGCAAAGTCCGGCCGCGTAAGGGTTTGGCCCCGCGGCTATAATGCCCGCCATGACTGCCCACCACTCCTTCGACGTCGCCGTGGTCGGCGGCGGGCTCGTCGGCAAGACGGCCGCGCTCGCGCTGACCCAGTCCGGCTACAAGACAGCCTTGCTCGCCCAGCCGGCCACGCCGCGCCCCGCCGATCTCGCGTTCGACACGCGGGTCTACGCGCTGTCGTCCAGTTCGCAGGCGTTGCTCGAGCGGCTGCGGGTCTGGCAGGCGCTCGACCACGGCCGGCTCGCGCCGGTCTACGACATGCGCGTGTATGGCGATGCGCATGCCGAACTGCATTTCTCCGCCTACCAGGCGTCCGTGCCGCAGCTCGCCTGGATCGCCGAATCCTCGCTGGTCGAGGCGTCGCTCGACGCCGCGCTGCGGTTCCAGCCGAACCTGACGTGGTTCGATGCGCGTGCGCAGGGCTTCGACGTGCGCGACGACGCGGCCGTGCTGACGCTGTCGTCGGGCCAGGTGCTCGAGGCCGATCTCGTCGTCGGCGCCGACGGCGCGCATTCGTGGGTGCGCTCCCAAATGGGGGCCAGGGTAGAGCGACGCGACTACCGGCAAACGGGCGTCGTCGCGAACTTCAAGGCATCGCTGCCGCACCGCGAGACCGCGTACCAGTGGTTCCACGAAGGCGAGATCGTCGCGCTGCTGCCGCTGCCGGACGGCCACGTGTCGCTCGTGTGGTCCGCGCACACCGCGCATGCCGACGCACTGCTCGCACTCGATCCGGCGCAGCTCGCGGCCGAGGTCGAGCGCGTGTCGCACGGCCAGGTCGGCACGCTCGAATGCGTGACGCCGGCCGCCGGCTTCCCGCTGGCCCTGCAGACGGTCGACAAGCTGATCGCGCCGCGTGTCGCGCTGGTAGGCGATGCCGCGCACCTGATTCACCCGCTCGCGGGGCAGGGGATGAACCTCGGGCTGCGCGACGTCGCCGCGCTCGCCGACGCGATCGCGGGCAAGGAAAGCTTCCGCAATCTCGGCGATACGGTGCTGCTGCGCCGCTACGAACGTTCGCGCCGCGAGGACATTCGCGCGCTGATGGTCGCCACCGACGGCCTGCAGCGGCTGTTCGCGGTGCCGGGCTCGCTCGCGAAGGCGGTGCGCAATGCGGGCATGGCGTTCGTCGGCGCGCAGCCGCTTGTGAAGCGCTGGCTCGTGTCGGCCGCGCTCGGCTGAGCGAACCTTCCGCCGCCGCGCCGGTCGGAGACGGTTCCGTTACGGCGTACACTGTGCCGTGCACTCCGATTGAGCTGAAGGAAGATTTCAATGAAAAAAACGATCCGCATCGCGTCGCTGGCGCTGGCCGTCACGATGGCGACGCTCGGCTGCACCGCGCAGGCCGACCAGACCACCGACAAGCTGAAGGCCACGCTGCAAGCCCGTCTCGGCAACGACGCGCCGATCAAGAGCGTGTCGAAATCGCCGGTCGCAGGCCTTTACGAAGTGAACCTCGGCTCGCAGATCATCTATAGCGACGCGGCGGGCGACTACGTGCTGCTCGGCGATCTCGTCGACGCGAAGACGCACAAGAACCTGACCGACGCCCGCCTGTCCGAAATCAACAAGATCGACTTCGCGAGCCTGCCGTTCGCGAATGCGATCAAGATCGTCAAGGGCAACGGCGCCCGCAAGATCGCGGTGTTCTCCGATCCGAACTGCCCGTACTGCAAGAAGCTCGAGACGACGCTGCAGTCGGTCGACAACGTGACCGTCTACACGTTCCTGTACCCGGTGCTGTCGCCGGATTCGACCGCGAAGTCGAAGGCGATCTGGTGCGCGACCGACCGCGCGAAGACGTGGGAAAGCTGGATGCTCGACCATCGCGCGCCGTCCGGCGCCGGTACCTGCGACACCACCGCGCTCGACAAGAACCTTGCGCTCGGCCGCGGGATGAACGTCACGGGCACGCCGACGATCTTTTTGCCGGACGGTCGCCGCCTGCCGGGCGCGGTATCGGCCGACCAGCTCAACCAGGCGCTCGCCTCGAGCAAGTAACCGACTGCACGCCGGGCGCAGCGCCCGGCCAGCGAGGGGCGCCCGCATGATCTGCCGGCGCCTCTCTTCGTTTTCGCCGCCGTATTCGACCGACCGATTGCCACGATGACCCAGCCGATCCGCTATTCGA
>NZ_BCPP01000645.1:0-4270 GCF_016586125.1 Burkholderia sp. E168m23 | reverse complement strand
CTCAAGACGGCCTGTCCTACTTCCTCGTCTATCCGCCCCAACGTGCGGCACAACCGAAAATCCGGGCCCTCGCCGACGTCTTGCTGCGACTTGCGCGAGAAGATTGATTGATGGGCGGGAGTCGAGGCACCACGCTCACCCGTGGTCAGAGATCCCCGCGCACTTCACCGGTTCCCAGCGCGCTCCGCTGCCGGTTGACTTCCGCCCACAGCTCGTCGCTGTCGTCCTCGCGCAGCACGACCATGCAGTCCAGTTGATCGTCGGTCACGCCGAAGTATTCGAGGATTTCTTGGCGAACCGCATCGATGAACTGCGCGTATTCCGGCGTTGCCTGGGCCCGCGCGTGCAAGGCGTCGTATTCCGCATCGTCCGCGCCGCCGCCGTGCTCGTCGATATAGCGCGAGATCCACTGGTCTCGTTCGTGGTCGTAATCCGCCTCGGCGCGCATCGCTTGCACGGCCGTGTACAAATCCAGTTGGGCAAACGCGGCGATCGCCGCCGTTGTCGCCTCGTCGAATGTCGTCGTCATTCCCTCTCTCACTTCAGTCATCGCACATCGTTGGTCATGCCGGGAAGCCTTGTCGCGGGCGGTTCCAGGTCGCTCACGAGAAAACCGGCAGCGCTGTTCCGAACCGCTCGTATTCGTTCACCGTATCGGACGAATCAATCCTGTCAGACGTTTTGAACGGGAAGGGTTCGGGTTATCTGGACGGTTTGCCGGGCTTGCCCCGACCACCCGCCGATTTGCCGGCCGGCTTCCCCGCCCCCGCCTTGCCGGCCGGTTTGCTCCGCGGCTTCTGCACGCTGAACGGGCTCCCGATGGTGTAGTCCGTTCCCGTGCCGACGGCGGGCTTCGCATGCTGCGCCACGGGCTTGCGCTTGCCTTCGCCACCTTGCGTAGGCGGCTTCTTGCCCGGCTGCGCCTGCCTGCCGACCGGCGCAGCTTGCTGCACCTTCGGCTTCTTCGGCTTTTTCGGTTTCTTGATGATCTCGCCCGTCGCGCTGGTTTCCGGCACGCGGTGTTCGGCTTCGAAACCCGGCTCTTCTTCGCGCCGCAGCGTCTGCCGGATCAGCGCTTCGATCGCGGCCAGTTGCGGCGCTTCATCGGCGCACACGAGGGATACCGCCACGCCGCTCGCGCCCGCGCGGCCGGTCCGGCCAATACGGTGCACGTAGTCTTGCGCGACGATCGGCAGATCGACGTTGATCACGAGCGGCAGATCGTCGATATCCAGCCCGCGCGCCGCCACATCGGTGGCGACCAGCATCTGTACTTCACCCGTCTTGAAACGCTCCAGCGCGCGCAAACGCGCGGGTTGCGGCTTGTCGCCGTGGATCGTATCGACCGCATAGCCGGTCTTCTCCAGCATGAGCGCTAGATAGTCGACGCCGTTGCGGGTCTTGACGAACACCAGCGCGTGCTCCCACCTGTTCTGGGCCACCAGGTGCATGAAGAGGTCGGGCTTGTTCCGCTTGTCGACCGGCACGACCCACTGCTTGATCTTGCTGGCCGTCGCGTTGGGCGGGCTGACGCTGATATCGACCGGGCTGCGCAGAATACCGGCCGCCATCTTGCGGATTTCGTCGGAGAACGTGGCCGAGAACAGCAGCGTCTGGCGCTTGGCGGGCAACGCGGCAAAGACCGCGTCGAGTTCGCGCGCGAAGCCGAGATCGAGCATGCGGTCGGCTTCGTCGAGCACCAGCGTCTGCACCTGATCGAACTGCACCGCGTTCTGGCGATTGAGGTCGAGCAAGCGGCCCGGCGTGGCAACGAGCACGTCCACGCCCTTGCGCAGCTTCATCATCTGAGGATTGATGCTCACTCCGCCGTAGGCGGCCAGAAATCGCAGATCGAGACCTTTGCCGTACTCGACGAAGCTTTGCAGCACCTGTTCGGCCAGTTCGCGCGTGGGCACCAGCACCAGCACGCGCGCGCGGTTGCTGGATACCGCCGGGCCGTGTTGCACCAGCCGTTGCAGCAGCGGCAGCGCGAAACCGGCCGTCTTGCCGGTGCCGGTCTGCGCCGCGGCCATGACGTCCTTGCCGCCGAGCACCACAGGAATCGCCTTGGCCTGCACCGGCGTGGGTGTCTGGTAATTGAGGCCCTGCAGATTACGCAGTAACGGCTCGATCAGGCCAAGCGAGGCAAAAGACATGGACGTGTTCCGGGCTAAAACCGCAATTCTAGCGGTTACCGCGCCGGCCAAGCCCCGTCCCGCGTACATCCCTCGTTCGAGCCGCAACGTCGACGCGTGGTGGCCCGCGATCGCAGCCGGCGCGGAAGCGATCGTACTGACGCGAGCGGCTGCGGCGCGTTCATGAAGGAATACGGCGACCTGCTGCGCTCCGACCCCGTCTATGCGGACAAGGCGGGTCGCGTCACCACGCTCGCACGCAGCCGGAATCGATTGTCACCGCCGACGTTGGCTGCCAGACTCATCTGCACGACGCGGGCCGCACACCCGTGCGCCAATGGATCGAGCTCGTCGACAACCGGCTGGTCAACCGACCGCCGTTTCCGGAGGAACGCCATGCAAACGAAACCCGAACTCGAACTGGCCGACGCCGAGCGCATGCTCGCCACCGCCCGCGCGGAAGCGGAACGCCACGGCTGGGCCGTGTCGATCGCCGTCGTCGACGATGGCGGCCATCTGCTCGCCTTCGCGCGGCTGAACGGCGCCTCGCCGGCCAGCAGCACCATTGCGCAGGACAAGGCGCGCGCGGCGGCGCTCGGCCGTCGCGAGACGAAGGCGTATGAAGATATGATCAACGGTGGCCGCACCGCGTTTCTGAGCGCGCCGCTGTCGGGGTTGCTCGAAGGCGGCGTGCCGGTCACGGTCGGCGGCCAGATCGCAGGCGCGATCGGTGTGTCTGGCGTAAAGTCCGAACAGGACGCGCAGATCGCCCGCGCCGGTACACAGAGCGTCGCGGAATAACCAGCCAAACCGCGCGCATTTTCCCCGGGAGGATTCACGATGATCGACCAAGCAGGACTGCAAGTCGCGCCAGCGCTAAGCCAGTTCATTGAAAACGAAGCGCTGCCGGGCACCGGCATCGACAAGGCCGCGTTCTGGAGCGGTTTCTCGGCGCTGGTGCACGACCTCGCGCCGCGCAACCGCGAGCTGCTCGCCGAACGCGACCGCCTGCAGCAGGAACTCGACGCGTGGCATCGCGCGCACCCCGGCCCGGTACGCGACCATGCCGCGTATCGCGCGTTCCTCGAAAAAATCGGCTACCTCGTGCCGGTCCCGTCGAACGTCGCGGCAGCCACCGCGAACGTCGACAGCGAGATCGCCACGCAGGCCGGCCCGCAGCTCGTCGTGCCGCTGTCGAACGCACGCTATGCGCTGAACGCCGCGAACGCACGCTGGGGCAGCCTGTACGACGCGCTGTACGGCACCGACGCGCTGCCGGAAGACGGCGGCGCCGAACGCACCGCGGCCTACAACCCGACGCGCGGCCAGCGCGTGATCGACTACGCGCGCAATGTGCTCGACAACGCGGCGCCGCTCGCGAGCGGCTCGCACCGCGACGCGCTGCGCTACCGCGTGCAGGACGGCCAGCTCGCGGTCGAAACCGCGCAGGGCGTCGTGCACCTCGCGCAGCCGGCGCAGTTCGTCGGCTATCAAGGCGCGGCCGATGCGCCGTCCGCGATCCTGCTGAAGCACAACGGCCTGCACCTCGAGATCCAGATCGATGCGTCGACCCCGATCGGCCGCGCCGATCTCGCGAACGTGAAGGACGTCGTGCTCGAAGCCGCGGTCAGCACGATCATCGACTGCGAGGATTCGGTCGCGGCGGTCGACGCCGACGACAAGGTCCAGCTCTACCGCAACTGGCTCGGCCTGATGCAGGGCACGCTGGTCGAGGAAGTCGCGAAGGGCGGCAAGACCTTCACGCGCCGCCTGAACGCCGATCGCGAGTACACGACGCCGGCCGGCGGCACGCTGTCGCTGCACGGCCGCTCGCTGCTGTTCGTGCGCAACGTCGGCCACCTGATGACCAACGGCGCGGTGCTCGACCGCGACGGTAACGAAATTCCGGAAGGGATTCTCGATGGCGTCGTCACGACGCTGTGCGCGCTGCACGACCTGAAGGCCAAGCGCAACTCGCGCACGGGCTCGATCTACATCGTGAAGCCGAAGATGCACGGGCCGGTCGAAGTCGCGTTCGCCGACACGCTGTTCGCGCGCATCGAAGATCTGTACAACCTGCCGCGCAACACGCTGAAGATGGGCATCATGGACGAGGAGCGCCGCACCAGCGTGAA
>NZ_BCPP01000644.1:0-4272 GCF_016586125.1 Burkholderia sp. E168m23 | reverse complement strand
CGAGATGGAACACGCGCCCGAAGTGCTCGAATGCCATCTGATGGCCGGCAGCTACGACTATCTGCTGCGCGTGATCGCGAAGGATCTCGACGACTATCAGCGCTTTCAGATGGAAACGCTCACGCAGATCGAAGGCGTGCGCAACATCGAAACCGAGATCCCGCTGAAGCGCATCAAGCAGACGGTGAGGCTGCCGATCTAGGGGTCGAGAAACGTCACGGCCTCCCCGGCCGGTTGTCCGTTCAGCGCCTCGTCGCGCACGACGACCTGCCCGCGCACGACCGTATGCACGGGCCACCCCGTGACCGCACAGCCGTCGTACGGCGTCCACCCGCTCACGCTCGCGATCCATTCGTCGCGAATGATCCGCCGCGCGCGCAGGTCGACGATGCTGAAATCGGCGTCGTAGCCCGCCGCAATGCGTCCCTTCCCTTCGATGCCGAAAACGCGCGCCGGCCCGGCGCTGGTCAGGTCGACCAGCCGTTCGATGCTCAAACGGCCGGCCTGCACGTGATCGAGCATCAGCGGCAGCAGCGTCTGCACGCCGGTCATCCCGCTCGGCGACTGCGGATACGGGCGGCGCTTTTCGTCGCGCGTATGCGGCGCATGATCGCTGCCGATCACGTCGACCACGCCGTTGCGGACGGCCTGCCACAGCGCGTCCCGATGATGCCGTTCGCGCACGGGCGGATTCATCTGCGCGAACGTGCCGAGCCGCTCGTAGCAATCCGGCGCGTGCAAGCTCAGGTGATGCGGCGTGACCTCGACCGTCACGCGCCGCCGGTGCCGTGCGAGCAACGCCATTTCGTCCGCCGTGGATACGTGCAGCACATGCAGCCGGCGGCCCGTCTCGGCAGCCAGCCCGACGATGCGCCGCGTCGCGGCCAGCGCGCTTTGTGCGTCGCGCCAGCGCGGATGGTCGCGCACGTCGCCGCTCGCTTCCGCGATCGCCTTGCGCTCGCGCAGCCGCGCCTCGTCCTCCGCATGCACGGCCATGCGCCGCCGGCCGTGGCGCAATATCCGGCGCAACACGGTTTCGTCGTCGGCCAGCAGATCGCCGAACGAACTGCCCATGAAGACCTTCACCCCCGCGCAGCCGGGCAACCGTTCGAGCACCGGCAGCCGTTCGGCATTCACGGCCGAGCCGCCGATGTAGAACGCGTAGTCGCACCACGCGCGGCCGCGCGCGAGATCGAGCTTCGCGCTCAGATCCTGCTCGTCCAGCGTCAGCGGATGCGTATTCGGCATCTCGAAGATCGTCGTGACGCCGCCGAGCACCGCGCCGCGCGTGCCGGCCTCGAGGGTCTCCTTGTGCGTGAGCCCCGGTTCGCGGAAATGCACCTGACTGTCGACCACGCCCGGCAACACGTGCAAGCCGCGCGCATCGAGCAGCACGTCGGCGCTCCACACGCCGTGCAACGCGCCCAGCGCGACGACACGGCCGCCCGCGCACGCGACGTCGATCCGCTCGGCACCGTTGGGCGTCATCACCGTGCCGCCATGCACCAGCAGATCGGCGTGCCGCCGTGTCGATCGGTCGCCCGCTTCCTGTCGCAGCCGCTCGTCCATGCGTCAGAACTCGTTCTGGATCTGCTTGTAACCGAGCACCAGCGCATTGTTCGTCCGCGCGACGTCCTCGGAGAACTCGCTCGCATCGGCCGTCACCTGCGGCAGCGCGGCGAGATCGGTTTCCGGCCCGATGCGTTCGGTCGAGCGCACGTGGAAACCCGGCGGCAGGTGGCAGCCGTCGACGACCGCGTTGTAGCGCACCACGCAGCCGTCGTCGATCGTGCAGTTGAACAGTACGCTGTTGAAGCCGACGAACACGCCGTCGCCGACCGTGCACGGCCCGTGGACGATCGCGCGATGCGCGATCGACGTGTGCCGGCCGATCGTCACGCTCGCGCCCGATTTCGAATGGATCACGACGCCGTCCTGGATGTTCGAATGCGCACCGATCACGATCGGCGCGATCTGGCCGTCCGCATCGGTTTCGTCGGCGCGGATCACCGCGTACGGGCCGATGAACACGTTCTCCTCGACGATCACGCGCCCGCACAGGATGGCGGTCGGATCGACGAACGCGTTCGGATGAATGTGCGGCAGGTCGCCGCGCGGGTTCTTTCGGATCATCAGGATTCCTGCCGGGAAAGAGTATGGCCGCGCTTGAGCCGCTCGAACAGGCCGGGATCGCGCCACTGCGCGACGATGGCCGGCGCGAACACGATCGCGTCGAGGTCGATGCGGCCCATGCGCGGGTTGAATGCATCGTCGCGAAAGCACTGCGCGTAGCCGGTCTCGGTCTCGTGAACGATCACCGAATGCAGCCGCACGTCGGCTTCGCCGTTCGACATGCGCGTACCGCACAGCGCCGCATCGACGAGGCGAAAGAACACGCGCGAGAACTGCTCGGCGCTCGGCGACACCGGCAGCAGCACCCAGCGCTCGGAATGCCGGCGCATGCTTTCGACATAGCGCGGATCGTCGTCCGACCACAGCGTCACCGCGTGGTCGAACGCGTCAATCAGGTCGCGCACGTCGCCCTTGAGCAGCCCGAAGTCGTAGATCATCTGACCGTGATCCAGCGCATGGGCTTCGAGCAGCAGCTCGACGCGGTACGAATGGCCGTGGATCGAATGCGAGCAGCGCCGCGTGCTGCAGCCGCGCACGACGTGCGCATTCTCGAACCGGAACAGCTTGCGGATCAGCATGCGTCGGCGCCTTCGCGCAGCGGAGCGGCCCACGCCACCGCATCGTGCGGATGCAGGCTTTCGAGATGGCGCACCCGCACGCGCGGGCTCGCATGACGATCTTCGAGCGCGGCCTGCACGCGCCGCACCGCATCCTCGACGAACATCAGGTTGCCGCCGTTCAGCACCGCGAACGCCTGCTCGTCCGCGCGCTTGACGGCCGTCTGCACCGGCGTGCCGAGCGCCTGCTCGACGCGGTCGATCAGGTCGAGCAGCCCCAGCGTCGTGCCATCGGCAGGCAGCGCCACGCTGACGACGGCCTCGCTGCGCTGGCTGTGCGGCGTGGCGGCCGTCGCATGCCGTTTCAACCAGGCGGCGACTGCCGCCGGCTCCACGCGAGCCTCATGCCCGAATGCCGTCAGGAATGCCTGTTCGATCCAGTGCCGCGACAGCGCGGCCGAGCACGGGCACGTCGACGAATAGACGACCGTCACCTGCGCGCGCAGCGCGAACACATCGCCGGCCAGCGTCGCATCGAGACGCACCGGATAGGCCTTCCAGCCGGCCAGCCCCTCGGTCACGAGCGCCGTGCGGCGGGCCAGCAGGTCGAAGCGCAGCCGCACGCGCGCGCTGCGCGTCTCGCAGTCGCGGTGGCTGTCGACCATTGCGCGCAGCATGCGCTGCAAGCCGGCCGGCGACAGCGCTTCGCCGCCGGCGAGCCCGTCCAGCAGCCCGTGCAGCCGCGACATGTGGATGCCTTTCACCTGCGGCGCAGGCAGATCGACCTGCACGTCGGCACGCGCATGCACGTCGCGCCGGCAGCCGGGCTCCGCCACGACGACGGGCAGATCGATGCCCTGCATGCCGACCCATTCGAGCGGGCGGCGGCCCGGCGCGGCGTCGGTCAGGGAAATATCGGGAAGCGCTGCATTCATGCTTGAAATCCGGTGGAGCGCCTTCTCCATCCGGATCGATGCAGGCAGCGCGTTCAGGTCAGGCCCAGTCGTGAAACGGGTTGTCCCACGTGGTCCAGTGTTCGGGGCCGGCGGCCATCTCGGCATCGGTCAGCAGACACGCGTCGAAGCGCGCGCGCAGCGCCGGCTCGTCCATGTCCATGCCGATCAGCACGAGCTCCTGCCGGGCGTCGCCGACGTGCTCGTCCCAGCGCGCGCGGATCTGCGCGACGGCTTCGGCGTCCCGCGGCCAGCGCTCGGGCGGCACGGCCGCCCACCAGTGGCCGGCCGGCCCGTGCCGCGCGACCGCGCCGGCCTGCGACCACGAGCCGGCGACGGTCGGATGCGTGGCCAGCCAGAAGAACCCCTTCGAGCGGACGACGCCCGGCCATTCGCTCTCCACCAGATCGAAGAAGCGCTGCGGATGAAAGGGCCGCCGCGCGCGATAGACGAAGCTGCGGATTCCGTATTCGTCGGTCTCCGGCGTGTGCGTGCCGCGCAGCTCCTGCAACCAGCCCGGCGCGCGCGACGCCTCATCGAAATCGAACAGGCCGGTGTCGAGCACACGTTCCAGCGGCACCTTGCCGAATTCGGCGATCTCGATCCGCGCGCGCGGGTTCAGCCCGCGC
>NZ_BCPP01000643.1:0-4278 GCF_016586125.1 Burkholderia sp. E168m23 | reverse complement strand
AAGCAGGTCGTGCAGTTCTACACGCAGACCAAGACGGTCACCGCGCGCTGGTTCGACGACGACGCGACGGCCGGCGGCGTGAACACGACGATCGCGCTGCGTTGAGCGAGGGCCCGCACATGGAAATCGCCTTCATCGGACTCGGCAACATGGGTGGCCCGATGGCCGCCAACCTGCTCAAGGCCGGCCACGCGCTGACGGTGTTCGACCTCGACGCGCATGCGGTCGACGCCGCGGTGCGCGCCGGCGCGGCGGCGGCGACGTCGCCGCGTGACGCCGCCGCGCGCGGCTCGTTGATCATCACGATGCTGCCGGCCGCGCAGCACGTGCGCGCCGTCTACCTCGGCGACGACGGCGTGCTGGCCGGCGCACGCGGCGGCGCGACGCTGATCGACTGCAGCACGATCGATCCGGGCACCGTGCGCGCGGTGGCCGACGCCGCCGCGCAGCGCGACTTCCCGCTCGCCGACGCGCCCGTGTCGGGTGGCACCGGCGGCGCGCAGGCCGGCACGCTGACCTTCATGGTCGGCGCCGATGGCGCGCTGTTCGAGCGCATCCGCCCGGTGCTGCTCGACATGGGCAAGAACGTCGTGCACTGCGGCGGCACCGGCACCGGGCAGATCGCGAAGATCTGCAACAACCTGCTGCTCGGCATCTCGATGATGGGCGTATCGGAAGCGATGGCGCTCGGCGCCGCGCTCGGCATCGATCCAACCGTGCTGGCCGGCATCATCAACACGTCGACCGGCCGCTGCTGGAGTTCGGACACGTACAACCCGTATCCGGGCGTGAGCGACACCGCGCCGGCCGCGCGCGGCTATGCGGGCGGCTTCGCGGCGAACCTGATGCTGAAGGATCTCGGTCTCGCGACCGAAGCCGCACGCAGCGCGCATCAGCCGGTCTGGATGGGCGCGCTCGCGCAGCAGTTGTATCAGTCGATGAGCCAGCAGGGGCTCGGCACGCTCGACTTCTCCGCGTGCGTGAAGCTGTACGAGGCGCAGCCGGCCTGATTCGCCCGGCCGACGCCGGACGTGCGTCGACCCGCGATGGGCCGGAACGGCATCGCGGGTCGGTTTGCAGGCGGGGGAAGAAAAACGCGGGCGGCGTCATCATGCCGCCGGTCGGTCAACCGCGCGGGTTCGACGCCGTCTCGAAGGTCGGATGACACTCGAACGCGAGTTCGGAGCGTGCGTCGACGCGGCGGCCGCCGGTCAGCGATTCCTGCTTCACGCTGGCGCGCATCCCGCGCTGCGTGCAGTAATTGGTGGCTTCGTTGACGGCCTTCTCGTGGGCGTCGGCCCACGTCGTCGACACGCCGACCGTGCGCGTCGTCACGGTGTACACGTTCGGGTTCGACGTCGCGGTCACGTCGGAAGCAGTCGAACACGCGGCGAGCAAGCATGCAGCAGCCGCAATGGTCAACCATCGCAGGGTTCGAAAAGAGACTGGAATGGACATGGAGGGCAGGCGCACGTCAGTCGACGTGCATTGAGCAACATAGGCGACAGTATGCCTGCTCGATCGCCGGAGATCATGCCCCTTTCGGTGAACACATTGTTTCGAATGGTTAAACGATGGCCGAATCTGGCAAGAATTACAGCCGTCGCCGGCCATCGTTTTCATCCGTCAGGTCATTTCGCCCGGCATGCCCGCCGGCGCGGCCGCTCACGCCGGCGCGACGGTCAATGTGCACCCGCCTGACGGATTCGCGCGGATGCTTCCGCGAGGTTGCGCCACGCCGGCTGCCCCGGTGCGTAGCGTGCGCGAATGTAGGCGGCAAGCTCGGCCATCTGCCGATCGTCGAAGGCATCGCCGAAGCCCGGCATGTAGCCGAGCCGGTCGGTGGCCGGCTGGTCGATCCCGTGGTGCAGCACGCGCAGCAGATTGTCCGGCGTCGACTGGCTCACGCTCGTGTTGAGTCCCATCAGCGGCCGCACGCCGAAATGTCCGACGCCGCCCGATTCCGCATGACACACCGCGCACGCCGCGTCGAACGCGCGGCGGCCGTTCTCGAGGCCGAGCGTCGCGATGGTTTCCGCGCCGCGTGCCTGGCGGTCGGCCGCAACCGCGGCGATTGCCGCATCGACGGGCGGCGACAGCGACGCCAGATAATGCGCGATCGCCCGCACGTCGGATTCGGGCAGCGCCGCGAGCCCCGCGACGACCGGCGCCATCGGCCCGGCCGCGACGCCGTGCTGTGCCGAGAACCCGGTACGCAGATAGTCGAACAGCGCGCCTTCGGTCCACGGCACGGGCGAAGCCGGCGACGCGACGAGCGGCGGCGCGACCCAGCCTTCCGCTTCGCCGCCCGACAGGTACGCGAGGCCGCCCTTCTCCGCACCGAGCGCGTTGCGCGGCGTGTGGCAGGCGCCACAGTGCCCGGCGCCGTCGACCAGATACTTGCCGCGATTCCACATCGCCGAGCGCGCCGGGTCCGGCGCAAACGGCCGCGCGTCGTGAAACAGCCAGTTCCAGCCGGCCACCAGACGCCGCTGATCGAGCGGAAACGGCAGATTCGTCCGCGGCGGCACGTGCTTCACCGGCGGCTGCGACATCAGGTACGCATAGAGCGCGAGCAGGTCGGGCTCGCTCAGCTTCGCGAATGCGGTGTACGGGAACGCCGGGTACAGGTGTGAGCCGTCGCGCGAGATGCCTTCGCGCATCGCACGGGCGAACGCCGGATACGACCAGTTGCCGATGCCGGTTTCCGGATCGGGCGTGAGGTTCGTCGTGTAGATCGTGCCGAACGGCGTATCGAGCGCGAGCCCGCCCGCATTGGTCGCGCCGCCGGGCGCCGTGTGGCACACCGCGCAATCGCCGGCGAGCGCGACGAGGCGGCCGCGTTCGAGCATGGCCGCGCTCCACATCGCGCCGTCCGCGCCACCGGGCGCAACAGGCCCGAGCGGTGCGATCGGCGCCGGGCCCGGCAGGATCGCGCACGCCAGCCCGATCAGCCCGCCGACCACGCCGCCCGCGCCGCCGCCGGCCAGCCAGCGGCGCCAGCGCGATGCGCGGCGCGGGGCCGCGTGCGGCCTGTCGGTGGCATCGGCCGGCACCGGTTGCGCGAGCGCGGCGCGAATGTGCGCCGCATCGAACGGCGGCGCGCGAAAACGCACGCCCGTCGCGTCGTACAGCGCGTTGGCGATGGCAGCCGCGGCCGGCGCGGCCGCCTGCTCGACTCGCCGCGCATCGTATCCGGACAGGTCGCCATGCGCGCGATGCGCGGCGGCGTCGAAGGCAACCAGCTCGTGTGCGATCGCGTCGGGCCGCGCATCGGCATCGGTCTCGTCGTGCGCGGGCCGCGCGGACAACCGTGCGCCCATTACGCGGGAAATCGCGGCCTCGATCTGCCATGCGGGCAGGCCGGCCAGCGACGCGTCGCCCGGCTCGCCGCTGCCTTGCCCGGCCACGACGCGCCGCACCGAGACGTCGCCGGTCGCACGGTCGACCTCGAGATCCACGACCCACGCGGACCAGTGCGGATCGCCGTGACGGTCGGCATCGTCGCCGGATGCGGATGCGACTGCGCGCGCATCGACCGGCTCGCCATCGAAGGCGAAGCCGCGACCGCTGACACGCGACGCCGCGTTCGCCCGCGACGCAACCGGCACGCCCCAGGCGGCGCGTTCGGTGACCATCCGGATCGTTTCGCGCGGCCCTGCGTCCCGCGCGGCATCCAGATGTTGCAACCGCAACGCGACCGGGTCGCGCCGCAACGCTCCCGCGAGTTCGTCGACGAAGGATTCGCGGGCAAAGACGTGCGCGTGACCGGGAATCGCGCCATCGGCATCGGCCAGCTCGATCGACGTCTGCGCGTGCCGGTAGACGAACGGCGATGCGGCGCCGGAATCAGCGCGTGCCGCGGCTCCGCGAGCATCGTTCGTGGCTGAGCCGACCGCCTGCGCGCGATAGCGCCACGTGGTCATCCTGCCGTCGGGCGCGGTCCGCGTTTCGATATCGAACGATGCAGGCGTGCGCGCATCGCCGATCGGCCAGGCGTAGCGTGCGCGGTGCGGCGGCGCGGCGGCGGCGGCCGCGTCATCGTGCGGCGCGGGTTCCGCCACACACGCCGGCGCCATCGGCGGACCTGCGTCAGGCTTCATCGCCGCCTCGCAGATAGCGTGCGGCGCGATGCACCGCGCGGATGATCTCCAGATGCGTGCCGCAACGGCACAGGTTGAAACGCAACGCGTCCCGGATCGCCGCATCGTCGGGCGCGGGGTGGCGGTCGAGCAGCGCCTTCGTGCTCATGATCATGCCGTTCAGGCAGTAACCGCA
>NZ_BCPP01000642.1:0-4280 GCF_016586125.1 Burkholderia sp. E168m23 | reverse complement strand
TCCACGCTCGTGTGCTCGGCGATCTGGCGCAACTGGCTGAACTTCGACGGCTTCCTGAACGCGCTGCTCGCGGCGTTCGGCATCGAAGGCGTGCGCTGGCTGTCCGACCCGCATCTCGCGTTGTGGTCGCTCGCGCTCGTCGACGTGTGGCAGTGGACGCCGATGGCGTTCCTGATCGTGCTGGCCGGGCTGCAATCGATCCCGCAGGAATTGTACGAAGCCGCGCGCACCGACGGCGCGAGCGAGTGGCAGTGCCTGCGCGACATCACGCTGCCGCTCGCGGCGCCGCAGATCGGCCTCGCGCTGCTGCTGCGCTCGATCGACACGTTCAAGCTGTTCGACAAGGTCTATGCGCTGACGGGCGGCGGCCCCGGCAACGCGACGCAGACGTTGTCGACCTATATCTACGACACGGGCTTCCGCTTCTTCAATGTCGGGCCGGCGAGTGCCGCGTCGGTGCTGATGCTCGCGGCGTCCGCGCTGCTGGTCTCGGGGTACGTATGGCAGACGGTTCGCAAGCGGCGCGCATGACGGCGCGATCGGCAGGTATCCCGCGCATCCGCACGGGCGTCGCGTTTAGTCACGCGATGCCGTGGGCGCTGCGCATCGTCGCGCTCGCACTGTTGCTGCTGCCGTGCCTGTGGATGGTCGGCGCGGCCTTCATGCCGACGCTAGAACGCCTCGATCATCCGTTGCGGATCTGGCCGGCCGCGCCGACCTTCGAGCATTTCGCGTCGGTGTGGGCGAACGGGATCGGCGCGCCGCTGTTCAATTCGCTGCTGGTCGGCTTCGGCACGACGCTGCTCGCGCTGGCGCTCGCGTTCCCGGCCGCGTACGCGCTCGTGCGGCTGCGGTTTCCGGCGCGGCTCGACCTGCTGTTCCTGGTGCTCGTGCTGGCGCTGAAGCTGATGCCGCCGATCACGATCGCGGTGCCGCTGTTCGCGCTCGCGAAGCGGCTGCACCTGCTCGATTCGACGCTCGGCCTGATGCTCGCGTATCAGATCTACGCATTGCCGATGGCGATCTGGATGCTGCTGGCGTTCGTGCGCGACGTGCCGATCGAATATGAGGAAGCGGCGTGCATCGACGGCGCGGGGCTCGCGCGGCGGCTCGTGCAGATCGTGCTGCCGCTGTGCGCGCCGGGGCTGATCGCGACCGCGATCTTCGTGTTCATCGCCGCATGGAACGAATTCCTGATCGCGCTGCTGTTCGTGTCGACGCCGAGCCGCTTCACGCTGCCGCTCGCGATTGCCGGCTACGTGACGGAGAACGGCATCGACTGGGGCGACTTGATGAGCGCCGGGCTGATGGCGTCGCTGCCGACGCTGGCCGTGGCCGGCTATGTGCAGCGCTACCTGTTGCGCGGCTTCGCGGGCGGGCTGAAGTGACGCGCGGCGTCGCCGCGCCCGATCCTGCGTCGTCACGCGCAACTGTCCCGCACCACCTGCGTGACCTGCACGACGCGCGTACGCGACGGGCCGTCGAACGTCTGCATCCGGTCGGCGAGCAGGTCGATCGCCGCATGCGCGAGGCCGCGCGTGTCCTGTCGCAGCGTCGTGAGCCGATACGCATCGTATTCGGCGGCGGGGATATCGTCGAAGCCGATCACGCGCAGGTCGTCCGGCACGCGCAAGCCGAATTCGCCACGCGCGACGTCGATCACGCCGAGCGCGAGCAGGTCGGACGAGCAGAACACACCGTCGGGCCGCTCGCGCGCCGCGAACAGTTGCCGTGCTGCATCGATTCCGCTGGCATGCGTGTCGGACGGTGTGTCGATCATCTGCGCGAGCGTCGCGTCGAATGCGTCGCGTTGCCCGATCGCCTGCTCGAACGCCGTGGCGCGCGACCGCGCGCTGTAGCTCGCGCCACGCGGGCCGACGAACGCAAGCCGGCGCGCGCCGGCCCGCACCAGCCGCTGCGCGGCGTGGGTGGCGCCCGCCGCGTTGTCGCTGACGACCACATCGGCGCCCGGCAGGTTCGCTTCGCGGTTGATCATCACGACCGGAATCCGGTGTTCGAGATATTGCTGCGCGACCGACAGCGGCGGCGACGCGGACGTCATCACGAGGCCCGCGATCCGGTAGCTGAGCAGTTGTTCGAGCGATTGCCGGACCTGGCGCGGATCTTCCGCATTGGTCACGAGCGGCGTGAGCGCGCGCTGCCCGAGCGCGGCCATCAGGTCCGACAGCAGCCGCGCGCGGAACGGGTTCTCGAATCCGGCCGTCACGACGCCGATCATGCTGCTGCGCTGCGTGATCATGTCGCGCGCGATCAGGTTGACCTGGTACCCCAGCGCCCGCGCGGCGACCATCACGCGCTCGCGCGTTTGCGGCGCGATGCTTGCCGTCGGCGAGAACGCGCGCGACACTGCGGAACGCGAGACGCCGGCCCGCGCCGCGACATCCGACGCCGTCACCCACGGTTTTCTTTCCTTGTCATTCATCGATTCATGATCCCTTCGCGCCACGATACGTGCATGCCGCCTGCCGACTGGATGTCGGCGCTCGACGACGCGCGGCCGCTGCATACGCTGACCCTACCGGGCAGCCATGACACCTGTGCGTATACGGTCGACGATTCGCTGGTGCGCACGCAGCGTGCGCCGCTCGACGCGCAGCTCGCGCATGGCGTGCGGCTGCTCGACATCCGCTGCCGGCACGTGCGCGACGGGTTCGACATCCATCACGGCGGCATCGCGCTCGGCATGACGTTCGACGACGTGCTGGCAACGTGTACGCGGTTTCTCGATGCGCATCCGCGCGAATGCATCGTGATGTCGGTGAAGGACGAGTGGCCGGCGCATGCCTGCACGCGCGGTTTCGATGCGACGTTCGACGCGCATCGCGCGCGGCATCTACGACTGCGCTGGCATGCCGGCGGCACGCTGCCGACGCTCGGCGACGTGCGCGGCACGGTCGTGCTGTTGCGGCGCTTTCGCAGCGGCCGGCCGCTCGGCATCGACCTGACCGCGTGGCCCGACAACGCGACGTTCACGATCGACCATCCGGACGGCGCGTTCGTCATTCAGGATGAATACCGCGTGCCGGTGGCCGCGTCGATCGCATGGAAGTGGCGCGCAATCGACGCGTTGCTGACGCATCTGCCGCTGCCGGACAGCGGCCGCTGGGCGCTCAATTTCTGCAGCGGCACGGGAATGGGTGCGAATCCGTCGGTGGTCGCACACGGCGATGGCCGCGTGCCGGGCATTCAGGCGCGGCTGGCCGAGCGCTTGCGCGAGCAGCCCGGCCCGTACGGCGCGATGCTGCTCGATTTCTGCGATGACGACGACTGGGCGCTGGTGCGCGTGCTGATCGAATGCAACGCTCACACGCCGGAGCAGGGCGTCTGGCGCAAGGCGTTTCGCTGTTAGTCAGCGAAGATTCGCGTTGAAGAACGCGAGTGCTTTCGCGTCGAGCGATGCATGGAACGCGGTGCGATCGAATCCCTTGGCGTCCGTGCAGATGTCGGGTGCGTGGTGGGCCAGCTGCTCGGGACACGGCGCGAGAAACGCGAAATGCGCCGAATTCGGCACGACGTGGAATTCGGGCCGTTGCGGCAGCAGCGCGGCCAGCGCGGGCGCCGTATCCGGCGTCACGCCGTCGCCGCCTTCCGCAGATGCCCAGAGCTGGATCGGCGCGCGGACGTTCTTCAGCGTGTCGGCGGTCGGGAATTCGTCGAGTGGATCGGCCAGCACGTAGGCCTTGATGCGCGGGTCGTGCGTCAGCGGCGCCTTCGGCAGGTCGCCGGCCCGGATTTGCTTGCAGATCGGCCAGGCCGGGTCGGGGCAGGCGACCGGCGCGTGCGCGAAATCCGGATTGCCGCCGGCCAGCACGAGGCCCGTATAGCCGCCGCGCGAAAAGCCGAAGAAGCCGATGCGTGCCGGGTCGATGTGCGCGGCATCCGGCGCGTGACCGAGCATGTAGTCGACCAGGCGCTTGATGTCGGCCGGGCGCTCGGCGAATTCCTGCAGATCGGCCGCGCGGCTCATGTCGGAGAACGTGTCGCCCGGATGGTTGATCGCCGCGACGACGTACCCCGCATCGGCGAGCGTTTCGGCCAGATCGTGGTGGCCGAGGAACGAGCCGCCATGGCCGTGCGAGATCACGACGAGCGGCAGCTTGTCGCCGGCGGTTGGACAGTCTCGACGTCCTTTCAGTGTGTAAGGGCCGACCGTGAGCGATTGCGTGGCGTCCGCGCATGGCGTCCAGACCATCGCGCGCAACTCGGGGCCGGCCGCGTCGGCAGGAATCCGAAGAAACTTGACGCCCGCCGCATGCGCG
>NZ_BCPP01000641.1:0-4289 GCF_016586125.1 Burkholderia sp. E168m23 | reverse complement strand
TGACGGCGGCCGTCGCCGGCCGCGCCGGAGCCATGCGATGAACGCCGCGCTCGCGTCGCGACTGCGAGCGTTCGGCCGTCGCGCGGCCGACTGGTGCGCGCGCGGCATCGGGCTGCCCGCGCAACGCACGCGGGTCGACTGGTTCGTGCGGCTGTTCTTCCACGCACCGCCGCCCGGTCGGCCCGATCATGTGCGCCTTTGGGTGCGCGTCGCGTTCCTGCGGCTCGCGCACGACTGGGGCGTGCTGCAGCCGCTCAGCATGCGTGAATGGCTGTGGCGCGCGATCGTGCGCGCGCCGCGCGCGGCCGACGGTCGGCCCGCGCGCGATCCGCTCGCGTGGTTCGACACGTTCGTGGTGCCCGTCTACGTGGCCGGACGCGCGGTCGGCCGGCGCATCAACGCGATGCTCGAGCGTTTGCCGTGGGTGCGCTGGGGCGGCTGGCTCGATGCGCGCGCGAACGGCGTCGGCCGGCGCCGCTGGCTCACGCCGCTGCTGCTCGTGGCCGGCGCGATGCTGTGGGCCGCGGCCGGGATGTCGCCGCTGATGCCCGGCGCGCAGTTCGCGTTCTTCGCGATGGTCGCGGTGCTCGCGCTCGCGCTGCGCCGCCTGCCGGGCCATCTGCCGACCCTGGCGCTCGCGTCGCTCGCGCTGCTCGCGACGGTGCGTTACGTGTGGTGGCGCACGACCCAGACGCTCGACTTCCGCAGCCCGGTCGAAGCCGTCGCCGGCTACCTGCTGTACGGCGCCGAAGCCTATACGTGGATGATCCTGCTGCTCGGCTTCGTGCAGACCGCGTGGCCGCTCGACCGGCCGATCGTGCCGCTGCCCGACGATCCGGACACCTGGCCGACCGTCGACGTCTATATCCCGACCTACAACGAGCCGCTGTCGGTCGTGAAGCCGACCGTGTTCGCCGCGCAGAGCATCGACTGGCCGAGCGCGAAGCTGCGCGTGTACCTGCTCGACGACGGTCGCCGCCCCGAGTTCGCGGCATTCGCGGCCGAGGCCGGCATCGACTACCTGACGCGCGACGACAACCGCCACGCGAAGGCCGGCAACATCAACCGCGCGCTGCCGAAGACGCACGGCGAGTACATCGCGATCTTCGATTGCGATCACGTGCCGACGCGCTCGTTCCTGCAGACGACGATGGGTGTGTTCCTGCGCGACCCGAAGTGCGCGCTGGTGCAGACGCCGCACCATTTCTTCTCGCCCGATCCGTTCGAGCGCAACCTCGGCACGTTCCGCGAGATCCCGAACGAGGGCAACCTGTTCTACGGCCTCGTGCAGTCGGGCAACGACCTGTGGAACGCGACGTTCTTCTGCGGCTCGTGCGCGGTGCTCAAGCGCAGTGCGCTGGAGGAGGTCGGCGGCGTCGCGGTCGAAACCGTGACCGAGGATGCGCACACGGCGCTCAAGCTGCATCGGCGCGGCTACACGTCGGCGTACCTGCCGACCGTGCAGGCGGCCGGCCTCGCGACCGAAAGCCTCGCGGGCCACGTGAAGCAGCGCACGCGCTGGGCGCGCGGGATGGCGCAGATCTTCCGCATCGACAACCCGTTCCTCGGGCGCGGGCTCGGCCTGATCCAGCGGATCTGCTACGGCAACGCGATGCTGCATTTCTTCTACGGGATTCCGCGGCTGATCTTCCTGACGATCCCGCTCGCGTACCTGTTCTTCCACCTGTACTTCATCAACGCGTCGTCGCTCGCGCTCGCGAGCTACGTGATCCCGTATCTGGTGCTCGCGAACGTCGCGAACTCGCGGATGCAGGGGCGCTACCGTCATTCGTTCTGGGCCGAGGTCTACGAATCGGTGCTCGCGTGGTACATCGCGCTGCCGACCACCGTCGCGTTCTTCAGCCCGAAGCACGGCAAGTTCAACGTGACCGACAAGGGCGGCAAGATCGACGAAGGCTACGTCGACTGGTCGACGTCGAAGCCGTATCTGGTGCTGTTCGCGCTGAACGTGCTCGCGATCGTCGCCGGCCTGTGGCGGCTCGTGGCCGACCAGGGCGACGAGGCGTCGACGATTCTGATCACGCTCGGCTGGACCGTGTACAACCTCGCGATGCTCGGCGCGGCGCTGGCGGTCGCGCGCGAGACGAAGCAGGTGCGCGTCACGCATCGGATCGCGATGCGCGTGCCGGCGATGCTGTTGCTCGCCGACGGCTCGACCGCCGCATGCTTCACGAGCGACTATTCGACGGGCGGCCTCGGGCTCGAAGCGGTGCCGGGGCTGCCGCTCGCCGCCGGCGACACGCTGACGGTGTGCGTGACGCGCGGCGACCGGGCGTTCCCGTTCCCGGTGCGCGTGACGCGGGTGACGCCGACTCATGTCGGCGTCAGCTTCGAGGAACTGACGCTCGAACAGGAACGTCAGCTCGTGCAATGCACGTTCGGCCGCGCGGACGCATGGCTCGACTGGCACGAAGGCGCGCGGCCCGACACGCCGCTCGGCGGGCTCAAGGAAGTGCTGCGGATCGGGCTGGACGGCTATGTACGAATGTGCAAGGGTGCGGCGCGCGGCGTGCAGGCGATGCTCGCGCCGAAACTCGATCGCGCGCGCGACTGACGCGGCGCGCATCATGGAGTGGGTTAGATGACGTTCTGGAATCTGTATTTCATCCTGAAGTTCGCGCTGTTCGCGACCGGGCGCCTGCAGCCGTTCTGGCTCGTGAACCTCGCGTTCGCGGTGGCGCTCGTGGCGAGTGCGCCGCTCCGGTCGCGCGCATGGCGCATCGTCCGGCAGGTCGTGGCGATCGCGATCGCGGTGCCGCTGCTCGCGCGCGAGCTGCATGCGCCGTCGCTCGCCCGTCTCGCGGAGGCCGCGCGCGAAGTCAGCACGTTCCGCCTCGACTACTGGATGGAGCTGCTGCCGCGCCTGTTGCCGCCGGTGCTGGCGCTGACGATCGTCGGCGTGCTGATCGTCTATTTCATCGTCAATCGCTGGCTGCGCGTCGCGACGTTCGTGGTGGCCGTGCTAGTGGTGATGCCGCTGTGGCAGGCCGGCAGCGGGCTGATGGCGCGCGTCGTCGCGCCGGCCCAGCCGCAGGCGAACGTGGCGGGCGCCACGCGCGTCGACCAGCCCGAGGATCACAACGCGGCGCTCGCGACGTTCCGCGCGCAGGAGTCGCAGCGGCAGGTCGCGTTCGGCCATCTCGGCAGCGATCCGGCCGCGCAGTTCGACGTGATCGTGCTGCACATCTGCTCGCTGTCGTGGGACGACCTTGATGCGGCGAAGGTGCGCAATCACCCGATGCTGAGCCACTTCGACTACCTGTTCACGAACTTCAGCACGGCCGCGAGCTACAGCGGCCCGGCGGCGATCCGCGTGCTGCGCGCGAGCTGCGGGCAGGAGGCGCATGCGGACCTGTACAAGCCCGCACCGCAGCAGTGCCACCTGTTCTCGCAACTGGCCGGCGCCGGCTACACGGTGCAGTCGCTGCTGAACCACGACGGCCATTTCGACAATTTCCTGCAGGTGATCCACGACAACATCGGCGTGGCCGATGCGCCGATGATCTCGAACGCGGCCGCGCCGGTCGCGATGCATGCGTTCGACGGCTCGGCGATCAAGGACGACTATGCGACGCTCGCGAACTGGTACGCGCAGCGCGCGTCGGTGCCGGGGCCGGTCGCGCTGTACTACAACACGATCAGCCTGCACGACGGCAACCGCGTCGTCGGCAGCGCGCTGACGAGCATCGACTCGTATCCGCAGCGCGCGACGAAAATGATGACCGACTTCGACCGTCTCGCCGACCTGATCGCGCAATCGGGCCGCCGCGCGGTGATCGTGTTCGTGCCCGAGCACGGCGCCGCATTGCGCGGCGACAAGAACCAGATCGCGGGGTTGCGCGAGATTCCGACGCCGCGCATCGTGCACGGGCCGGTCGGCGTGCGGCTCGTCGGCTTCACCGGCAACCACGGCGCGACGACCGTGATCGAGCAGCCGACCAGCTTCCTCGCGCTTGCGCAGTTGCTGTCGAATCTCGTGTCGAACAGCCCGTTCAAGCCGGGTGCGACGCTCGCGCAATACGCGGCCGATTTGCCGCGCACGCGGATGATCGGCGAGAACGAGGGCACGGTGACGATGCAGACGGCCGCGGGTTACGCGGTGAAAACGCCGGACGGTGTATGGATCGACGAACAGTGACGATGGCTGGCGAAGGCGACGACGATCGCCTGTCGCAACCGAACGACGTGATCGGCCTCGCGCGGCATCTGCCCGCGCTCGACCCCGAGCGCTACGTCGACGAACAGGCGCGCCGCGCGTTCGACGCGTC
>NZ_BCPP01000640.1:0-4298 GCF_016586125.1 Burkholderia sp. E168m23 | reverse complement strand
CGAACTTTGCCTTCGCGTCGCCGCGCGACAGCAGCCCGGCCTTCATCGCGACGATCCACGGCAGCGCGCGCAACCCGGCCCACGCGAAACGCGGCGCGTAATAACTTCGTATAGCATACATTATACGAAGTTATACGACGCCTTGCCGCATGCGCACCAGCGTGTGAAACACACGGGTATCGAGCGCAGCCCCGTCGAGATCGGTTTTCTCCAGCGGCTCCGGAAATCGACCACGCACGAATGAATGCGCCGCCTCGACCGCGGATTTCACGCCGCCCCCAAGGACCGCCGACGGACGCAGCATCGTTCCATGTCATACGTCATCAGATGTGAAAGCGCTCGCTTCCCCTCCCGATATTTATGCAGAAGGCGGGATATTTCCGGGTAAACCCGTGACGTCATCCTCGGTCCACCGGCGTACCATGTCATACGACGACGTACTACATTGAATCGGCATCCAGACGCCGACGCGGGCCGCCGCCCCGTCCGCCGTCACCCGACCGGAGACACCCTTGAACCCGCCCTCGTCCGCCCTGCCCGGCCGCGACCCGCTCGCGTCCGCCGTCTCGAAAGTGAAATGGCACGTGCTGCCGCTCGTGCTGATCATGTTCATCGCGAACTACATCGACCGCGTGAACGTCGGCTTCGTCGATCGCCACCTCGAAGCGTCGATCGGCATCGGCGCGGCCGCGTACGGGCTCGGTGCCGGGCTGTTCTTCGTCGGCTACGCGCTGTTCGAAGTGCCGTCGAACCTGCTGATGCAGCGCTACGGCGCGCGCATCTGGCTCGCGCGGATCATGGCGACGTGGGGCATCGTCGCGGCCGCGATGGCGTTCGTGTGGAACGACACGTCGTTCTACGCGCTGCGCTTCCTGCTCGGCGCGGCCGAGGCCGGCTTCTTCCCCGGCGTCGTGCTGTACCTGTCGCAATGGCTGCCGCCGCAGGAACGCGGCAAGGCGATGGCGATCTTCCTCGGCGGCTCCGCGTTCGCGTCGGTGCTGTCCGGGCCCGTCACCGGCGCGCTGCTGTCGATCCGCGGCTTCGGCCTGGAAGGCTGGCAATGGATGTTCCTGATCGAAGGGCTGTTCTCGGTCGCGCTGTGCGGCGCAAGCTGGCTGCTGCTGAAATCGCATATCCGCGATGCGACGTGGCTCACCGCCGAAGAACGCACGGCGCTGCAGAACGCACTCGACGAGGAGCGCGCGACGCGCGACGTCCGCTCGAACGTGCCGGTGCGCGCCACCACGCTGCTGCGCGATCCGCAGATCATGCTGTTCTGCTTCCTGTACTTCTCGATCCAACTGACGATCTACGCGGCCACGTTCTGGCTGCCGACCATCATTCGCAAGATGGGCGGGCTCACCGATTTCCAGGTCGGCCTGTACAACACGATTCCGTGGATGATCGCGATCGGCGCGATGTACGGCTTCGCGGTGCTGTCGTCGAAGTGGAAGCATCCGCAGCGCTGGCTGGCGTGCGCGCTCGTGCTGGCCGCGTGCGGGCTGTTCGCGTCGACGTCGCATGATCCGGTCTGGTCGTTCGCGTCGATCTGCTTCGCCGCGCTCGGCTTCAAGGCCGCGTCGTCGCTGTTCTGGCCGATTCCGCAGGGCTACCTCGATACGCGGGTGGCCGCGGCCGTGATCGCGCTGATCAACTCGGTCGGCAACCTCGGCGGTTTCGTCGCGCCGACGGCCTTCGGCTATCTGAAGCAACATACGGGTTCGATCACGGGCGGGCTGTATGCGCTCGCGATCGCTTCGCTCGTCGCCGCGGTCGCCGCGCTGTTCGCGCGCACGCACCGGCGCAGCGATCCGCCGCGCGGCCAGCCGGCCGACGAAACTTTCTCGCACGCCTCGATGCTCCGCCATGCCGAACACTGACCGCCTGACCGTCGTCGTCTCGAATGCCGTCGACGGCGACCTCGCCACCTTCGCCCTCACCGGCGACGGTACGCTCGCGCCGCTCGCCCGCTATCCGGCCGCCGACGTCGCGATGCCGATCGCCGTGCAGGCCGACCGCACGCGGCTCTACGTCGCGACGCGCGGCGAGCAGCCAACGATCGTCGCGTTCCGCGTCGCCGCCGCCACGGGCGCGCTCGCGCGCATCGGCACGACCGCGATCGACGCGAGCCATGCATACCTGTCGCTCGACCGCAGCGGCCGCTGGCTGCTCGGTGCGTCGTACGGCGGGAATTCGCTGAGCCTCTACGACGCCGGGCGCGTGCGCGACGGCGACGGCACGCCGCTGCAAGTCGCGGGCGGCATCGCGAACGCGCATGCGGTGATCGTGTCGCCGGACAACCGTTTCGCGTACGTCAGCTCGCTCGGCTCGGACCGCGTGTTCGGCTTCGCGCTCGTCGAGGACGCCGCCGGCCTGCGCGCGGTCGAACACGGCGACACGCGCGTGCCCGCCGGCTTCGGCCCGCGTCACCTGCGGTTCGCGGATGACGGCCGCACGCTCGTCGTCGTCAGCGAATTCCAGGGAATGCTCGCGACCTTCGCCCGCGACACCGACACCGGCCGGCTCGGCGACCCGCACGTGAGCGCACGCCATCCGGCCGTCGCCGAACTCGCGCAAGGCCATGCGCGCCCGCCCGCCCCGACCGAGCCGTCCGTGTGGGCCGCCGATCTGCACCTGACGCCCGACGAGCGTTTCGCGTACGTCAGCGAGCGCACATCGAGCCGGTTGCTCGGCTACCGCCGCAACGAAGACGGCACGTTCGAGCCCACCCACGCGACGCCCACCGAGACGCAGCCGCGCGGCTTCGCGATCGATCCGTCGGGGCGCTGGCTCGTCGCGTGCGGCGAGCAGTCGGAGCACGTGGCTGTGTATGCGATCGCGCCGGACGACGGCACGCTGTCGCTGCACACGCGCGTGCCGGGCGGCCGCGGCGCGAACTGGATCGCGATCGTCTGAAAGCTTGAAGGTTTGAAGAAGCATCCGCGCATGCGCGAGGACCGGCAAGCCGATGCGGGGGCAACGTTCAGCGCCGCTCGCTCGGCGCCACGCCCGTCCAGCGCTTGAACGCGCGCGTGAAATTCGCGCGGTCGGTATAGCCGACGCGCGCGGCGATCTCGTCGACCGGCAGCCGCGTGCCTTCGAGCAGCCGCAGCGCGTCGCGCAGCCGGATCTCGTCGAGCAGCGCCGAATAGGTCGCACCGTATTCGGCGAGCTTGCGCTTGAGCGTGCGCGCCGACACATGCAGTTCGCGCGCGACGTCGTCGACCGACGGATAGCCGCCTTCCCCGCAGATCAGCAGGTTGCGCACGCGCTCGACGATGCTCTCCGCATAGCCGAGCCGCGCGAGTTCGGCCTCGCACTGCTGGACGATCATCTGCGCGGTCTGCGCGTTCGCGGTGCCGATCGGCTCGTCGAGCAGCGCGGCGTCGCAGCGGATGCGGTTCGCGCTCGCGTCGAAATGGCAGCGCGGCAGCCGCGCGCGATAACGCTCGAACCACGGCGGCTCCGGCCATTCGAAATGGAGCTCGGCACGCGACTGCAGCGTGCGCCCCGGCGTCGGATACAGCAGCGAATTGAACAGGATCGCGGTTTCGACCAGAAAGTTTTCCACCGCGAACTGGCGCAGCCGGCCGAGCGGAAACGCTTCGAGCACGTCGATGTCGACGATGCCGTCGAGCTGCGCGAGCCGCACCGAGAAAAAAGGCACGCGCGTCGGCAGGTAGCGGATGCCGAGCGCGATCGCCTCGCCGAGCGTCGCGCAGCTCATCAGCCCGAAGCCGATCAGCCCCGCTTTCGTCAGGCTGCTGCGCAGGCCGATCTCGATCGCGATCGACGGATCGTCGGTCGCGTCGAGCAGGTTGAACACGATCGCCGCCTGCTGCAGCGGCGTGATGCGCGCATCGGGCTGCGCGAGCCGGTCGCGCGCGACGCCCGAGCCGGCGAGAATGCGGCCGCCGTCGATGCCGCGCTCCTCGGCCAGCATCAGCATGAACAGCGCATACGCGGACGACACCGTCGCCTTGTTCAACTGGCGCGCGGCATCCGGAACGGACAAGGCCATGCGGCGAACTCCCGAGCGGTTTCGGCGGATTGTAGCGTCGCTGGCCCGCCATGACACCACGGTGGCACTCTAGCGGGCCGACCTCCGCTCAGGCGCCCGCGCGTCGGCCAACGTGGCCCGAAATGACACCACCCTTGGCACCGACGGCCCTCGCCTGCGTTCCGGCACGCGCCTATGCTTGTCACATCGGCATTGCGCCCCACTCTTTCCGCACGGATTCCGGTCGATGAGCCAACCCGCACGAACCGCCTTTCGCCACGACGCCGACAGGGTCGCG
>NZ_BCPP01000639.1:0-4300 GCF_016586125.1 Burkholderia sp. E168m23 | reverse complement strand
CCGTCGTCTTCTTGAAGAGATTCTGCATGTTGGCCTCGACATTGGAAGTGTGTCCAGGCCTTCTCTGCAAATTCCGCGCCATGACAGGTTTCGCGAAACGGTGTCGCGATTTGTTGCGGAAATCGGGAATATCGATGCGATTTAAACGGAGGAATGGCGGTTTCGCGCGACAGGCGCGCGCGGTGCGCGAGCGTCGCGGCTGCGATGTTCCCGTAAGGCGCCGTAACGCGCGACGGGATGTTACGTAGCGTTCGACCGCCCGTTACGCGAGCTGCGCGAACCGAGGCCCGCATTTTTGACGAAACGCGCCGTCCCGCTGAACATGGCGCGACATCCCCCGGCCGCCGGCGGCGCGGCAGCGGCCACGACTTCCAACCACCAGGACACCGACATGAGCGAACAGGACAGGGAATACGGCAAGGCGCGGCGGATCGACGTGATGGGCGAGGCGTTCGTCGAGCGCGCGATGCGCGACCTCGACGGCTTTTCGCGTCCGCTGCAGAACTGGCTGAACGAACATGCGTGGGGCAGCACGTGGCAGCGGGGCGGGATCGACCTGAAGACGCGCAGCCTGTGCACGTGCGCGATGCTGGCGGCGCTCGGCCGCGGCACGGAGCTGAAGGGGCATGTTCGCGGCGCGCTCAACAACGGCGCGAGCCTCGTCGAGATTCGCGAAGTATTGCTGCACAGCGCGCTGTACGCCGGGGCGCCGGCCGCGGTCGAGGCGTTTCGCAGCGCGCGCGAGGTGCTCTCGGATCTCGGGCTGTCGATACCCGACGACGAAGCCTGATTCCGTCGCGGCGCCGGCTGCCCGCCACGGAATCAGGCCCCGCTGCGTTGCCGCGACCTACGCGATGCGCACGGGCTGCGCGGCGACGTCGGCCGGCGCGGCGGCGACTTCGAGCAGCCAGTCGGCCGTCGCTTCGGGAAGCGTGACCGGCAGCATGTGGCCGCCCTCGACGACCTTCAACCGCACGCGCGCCGATTTTTTCGCGAGCGCGTCGCCGTGCTCGCGCCAGTTCAGGATCGGATCGGCGCGGCCGTACAGCACGTCGACCGGCAGCGCGAGTTCCGCATAGCGACGCTCCATCGCGGGCAGGTCGACGGGCGCCGACAGCAGGTCCGTCGCCGTCGCGTAGAACACGTGCGGACGCATCCCGAGCAGGCCGCCGCCCTTGACCGGGAAGTCGCGCGGCACGGCCTCCGGCGCGAACACCTGGCGCACGGCCTTGCGGCCGGTCAGGATCGTCAGCGGGATCGCGAAGGTCCACGACACGAAACGGCGCACGAGCGGCGACGGCAGCATCAGCGGCTTGAACGGCGCGGGCGGCTCGGTCTGCTCGTGCGACAGCGGCGCGATCAGCGCGAGCCGGCTCACGCGGTCCGCATGGTTGAGGCCGACCGCGAGCGCGATCGCGCCGCCGAGCGAGTGGCCGACCAGCACGGGCTTGTCGAGCTGCAACGCGTCGATGAACGCGGCGACCGTGCGGGCCTGCGCGAACACGTTCGCCTGCGAGGCCGCGCCGCGCAGCGAGCGGCCGGCGCCCGGGCGGTCGAGCAGGATCACGCGATGCTGCTGCGCGAGCCGCGTGAGCGGCAGGTACGCGAAATTGCGCCATTGCCCCGCGAGCCCGTGGACGAACACGATCGGCGGGCCGTTGCCGTATTCGACGTAGTGGATACGATCGCCGTCGATGTCGACGAAGCGGCCTTCGGGCGGAAACGCCCGCGTCACGCGACGGGCCACGTAAGCGGAAAACAGCGCGAGCGCGGCGAGCACCGCGACGACGCCGAGCAGCACGTTCTGGATCAGATGGAGCGTAGGAGTCATGTCGGCCTCAGCGGGTTTCGAGTGCGGGTTCGGCAGCCGGTGCGGTAGCGGCCGGGCCGGTTTGGGCGCGGCGTTCGAATTGCATCGCGGAATCGGCGAGCGCGCTGAACTTCAGCGACGCGAGATCGAGCACGTAGTTCTGGTGGAATTTCCACGGCTTGCGATGCCCCTGCTTCGGCAGGATGCCGGCCGCGCGCTGGATGTAGCCCGAGCTCAGGTTGACGGCCGGCACGTCGCCGAGATCGCCCGCGCCGAGCCGCGGCACGCACGTGTCGTACCCGTTCGCGCGCATGTGGTTGAGCAGCCGGCACACGTAGCGCGCGATCAGCTCGGCCTTCAGCGTCCACGACGCATTCGTGTAGCCGAACGACGATGCGAGGTTCGGCACGCCGCTGTACATCATCCCCTTGTACGACACCGTCTCCGGCAAATCGACCGCGCGGCCGTCGACCGTCACGCGCGCGCCGCCGAGCATCTTCACCTTCAGCCCGGTCGCGGTGACGATCACGTCCGCGTCGAGCTGCTGGCCGCTCTTCAGCTGGAGGCCGGTCGGCGTGAAGCGCTCGATTTCGTCGGTGACGATCGATGCGCGGCCCGCGCGGATCGCCTTGAACAGGTCGCCGTTCGGCACGAGGCACACGCGCTGGTCCCACGGCATGTAGCGCGGCGTCAGGTGCTTCGCGACGTCGAAGTCGGGGCCGAGCTGCTTGCTCGCCGCGCGGATGATGAATTTCTTCGTCTGGTCGGGCTTGCGGCGCGACACGTTGTACAGGTACATCGTCAGCAGCACGTTCTTCACGCGCACGAGCCGGTGCGCGAGCCGCGACGGCAGCACGCGGCGCAGCGCGTTCGCGATCTTGTCGCGCGCGGGCAGCGACACGATGTAGGTCGGCGAGCGCTGCAGCATCGTCACGTGCTGCGCGTCGGCCGCCATCGACGGCACGAGCGTGACGGCCGTCGCGCCGCTGCCGATCACGACCACGCGCCGGTTCGCGTACGACAGATCCTTCGGCCAGTGCTGCGGATGCACGAGCTGGCCCTCGAACGTGTCCATGCCGGCCCAGTCGGGCAGGTAGCCGGCGTCGTAGTCGTAGTAGCCGCTGCACATGAACAGGAAGCGGCAGGTGTAGACGAGCGCGTCGGTCGCGCCGTCTCGCGTGCGCTCGATGCGCACCGTCCAGCGCGCGCGGTTCGAATCCCAGTCGGCCGCGACAACCTTCTGGCCGTAGCGGATCGTCTTGTCGATGCCGTAGGCGCGCGCGGTGTCGCGGATGTAGTCGAGGATCGTCTGGCCGTCGGAGATCGCCTTGTCGCTGTGCCACGGGCGGAAGCTGTAGCCGAGCGTGAACATGTCGGAATCCGAACGAACACCCGGATAGCGGAACAGGTCCCAGGTGCCGCCGATCGCGTCGCGCGCCTCGACGATCGCCACGCTCGCATGCGGGCAGCGCTGCTTCAAGTGGTAGGCGGCGCCGATGCCGGACAGGCCGGCGCCGACGATCAGCACGTCGAGGTCGCGGCTGTCGTGGTTATCGCCACTGTCGCGACGGGTGTCGCGGGCGGACGGCGCGTCGCGTCGGTCGGTCGTCGTCGAGGTCATGCGAGATCCTTGGTCGGCGTGGTGGGGCGCGTGGCCGGGGCGTGGGCGCGTTCGAGGTTGCGTGCGCGGGCGCGGCGCACGTGGCGCAGCATCAGCCACTGGTAACCGGCGCCGAGCAGGCGCGCGATCCGATCGAGCCGGCGCGCGTCGGCGCCGACCAGCACGCGGCGCGCATTGCGCTCGACGCCCGCGAGGATCTGCCGCGCGGCCTCGTCGGCCGTCGTCGCGTTGATCAGGCGGTTGGCCTGGCGACGATGCGTCGCTTCGTCCTGGCCCGTCAGCGCGTGGATGCTGGTATCGACGCGGCCCGCGTCGACGATGCTCGTCGCGACGCCGCCCGGATGCACGCAGGTCGCGCTCACCGGCGCGCCGTCGAGTTCGAGTTCCATCCGCAGCGCTTCGGTGAAGCCGCGCACCGCGAACTTGGTCGCGTTGTACGCGCTTTGCGTCGGCATCGCGACGAGCCCGAACAGGCTCGACGTGTTGACGACGTGGCCGTCGCCCGATGCGCGCAGATGCGGCAGGAACGCCTGCGTGCCATGCACGACGCCCCAGAAATTGATGCCGACGATCCATTCGAGATCGGCGAGGCGCGCGGTTTCGGCGCTGGCGGCCAGCGACACGCCCGCATTGTTGAAGATCAGGTTGACCTTGCCGTGCTCGGCGCGAACGAAATCGGCCCACGCGAACACCGCGTCGCGGTCGGCGACGTCGAGCCGCCGCGTGCTCACACGCACGCCGTGCTGCGCGCAGGCGGCCGCCGTGCCGGCTAACCCGGTTTCGCTGACGTCGGCGAGCGCGACCTCGCAGCCGCGCCGCGCAAGCTCGACCGCGAGGCTGCGGCCCATGCCCGAACCGGCGCCCGTGAT
>NZ_BCPP01000638.1:0-4302 GCF_016586125.1 Burkholderia sp. E168m23 | reverse complement strand
ATTCATGAATAAGTTAAACGGCGGCGATTATAAAAACACCAGAGAAAATTATTTATAAAATCGAAACGGTTTTATTTTCGACCGGCCAAACAAAACTTCCGCGCGGGCAAAGATCAATTATCCCGCTCCGTCGTTCAATTTCGTCGTGCCGGCCTTGCGCATGACTGGAGGCATCTCGGGCGGCGATGAAGAATTTCGACCCTTTATTTGCACCCCGAAAATTCATCGAAAAGGTAAAGCATTGCAATATAAAATCGTTATCCAGGTATGCCGGTTGCGGAGCACGATTTTATTTGGCAGGATTTTCATCGAGGCGCTCGGTTTTAAAACAACAAAGTAATCGACCATTCAATTTACTGAAATGACGCGCGGCGCTTGGGTAACGCCCGGCAAGGCAACTGACCAGAAAAACAGGTAACGAGGCGGCGAACGGGCGGCACTGTTCGCGATCATCGAATCAATCGCTTGCCCGGCAGCGTCGATGCGTCACTCGAACGATCCGGGCGAATCCGACACGGGGCGGCCATGGCGATACTCAAGAACGACGCTTCCGGAGACGCATGCCTGCTCCGCGCGTATCACGTGTTCGGCCGCGACGACGCGCGCTGCGACACGGTCATCCGGGATGGCTCGGTGTCCCGCGTCCATGCCCATATCCGCTGGGTCGGCGGGCTCTGGGAACTCCACGATCACAGCAGCAACGGCACGTCGGTATCGGGCGTATCGCTGCGCGATGGCGAGCATGCGGTGCTGCAGCAAGGCGACGTGATCCGCTTCGGCAGGGCCGGCACCGCGCCGTGGCGGGTCGAGTCGCTCGACGATCCGGCCGATACGCTGTGGCCGATTCGCGGTGCCGCCGCGCCGATCGTGCTCGCGCCGCGCCAGATCCTGCCGGTGCCTGCCGCGCAGCCGGTCACGATCGTTCGTTCGCCGGCCGGCGAATGGCTGTGCGACGACACGTTGCCGCCGCGCGCGCTCCATGACGGCGACGAAGTGTCGACCGGCGACTTCGCGTGGCGTCTCGCGCTCGCGCGCCACGGCTCGACGGTGATGCTCGCCGCCCCCGCCGATCCGGCCGCGCCGGCGCCATTGCTCGAATTCCTCGTCAGCCGCAACGAGGAGCACGTGCGCATGCTGCTGCATGTCCGCGGCGGCGTGGTCGACCTCGGCGAGCGCGCCCATCACTACAGCCTCGTCACGCTCGCCCGCGCCCGCTCGGCCGACATGCAGGCCGGCTACGACGCCGCCACGCAAGGGTGGATCGAACTCGACCGGCTCGCGCGCATGCTCGGCATCGACGCGTCCCATGTCAACGTGCAGATTCATCGCGCGCGGAGCCAGTTCGCGGCGCTGCCGGGGCTCGGTGCGAGCCAGCTCGTCGAGCGCCGACGCGGCAGCGTCCGTTTCGGCGATGTGCCGTTCCGGGTGATGCGCGGCGAGCATCTCGAATGCGAGTCGGTGCCGGCCGCCGGGCCGCGTATCGGCGTGCCGCGCGCGGTGCCGGGCCCGATCGTCCATTGCCCGTGAACGCGGGAGAACCGGCCGTGCTGCCGACCGTATCCCGCGCCCTCGCCCGGCCGGATGCACCTGAACCGCCGAAGCACGCGGTGCCTTTTGCAACGCTCGCCGGCAAATGGCATTACCGGCTCGGCCCGCTGCTCGGCGAAGGGGGCAACGGCGTGGTGTTTCGGGCTACCTGCGACGAGACGGGGCACGCCGTCGCGATCAAGCTGATGCGCGACGATGCCGCGCTGACCGTGCCGGAGCGGATGCACCGGCGTGCGCGCTTCCGGCGCGAGACGAGCCTGTGCGAGGCGCTGCGGCATCCGAACATCGTCGCGCTGCTGGACCGCGGCGAAGCGCCCGACGGCCGGCTGTTCGCCGTATTCGAACTGGTCGAGGGCCGGACGGTGCGCGACCGGCTCGCGGCGGACGGGCCGCTGTCGGCCATCGACACGGGGCGGCTGATGACGCAGGTGCTCGACGCGCTCGCGGCCGCCCATCGGCGCGGCATCGTGCATCGCGATCTGAAGCCGCAGAACATCGTGATCGCGGTCGCCGACGACGGGCCGCACGCGAAGCTGCTCGATTTCGGCATCGGCGCATTGCTGCCCGGCACCGAAGACATCGCGCGCCAGACCGCGACGCTCGCGACCGAAGTACTCGGCTCGCCGCCCTACTGCGCGCCGGAGCAATTGCGCAACGAGCCGCCGACGCCCGCCAGCGACCTGTATGCGTGGGGCCTGATCGTGCTCGAATGCCTGACGGGCGAGGTCGTCATGCAGGGCGCCAGCGTGGCCGAGATCCTCTATCAGCAACTGAGCCCGGTAGATGTCGCGCTCCCGCCGTCGATTGCGTCGCTGCCGCTCGGCGCGGTGCTGCGGCACGCGCTGAACAAGAATCCGCGGCAGCGTGCCGCGTCGGCCGAGGCGCTCGCGACGCAGTTTCGTGCGCTCAACTTCGCGGCGCTGGTCGGCCAGTTCGACGCCGGTCGCGCCGGTCGGAAGGCGCGTTCGCGCCCGCTTGCGCCGCGCGGCGAGACGCTCGCCGAAGTGGGCGAGTACCGGCAGATCACCACGCTGTGCTGCTGCGTGACGATTGCCGGCGAGGGCCGCCAACGCCATGCCGGCACCGAGCACGGCATGGCGCTCGACGGCTACGAGGAACAGTGGCTGACGAAGTGCGCCGATATCGCGGTCGGTTACGGCGCGCATGCGGGCGGACGGCTCGGCGACACGCTGCTGTTCCATTTCGGCCTGCAAGGCGACATCGACCGGCCCGCCCGCCGGGCGGTGCGGGCGGCGCTCGACATGGTGCGCGTCGCCGGGCGCGCGCGGTTGCCGGTGCCGCCAGCCGCCGGCGGCCGTGCTGCCGAGGGTGAAGAAGGCTGGCGGGTCGAAGTGGCCGCCGCGATTCACGTCGGGCAGGTGCTCGCGCATGCGTCGCACATGTCGGGCGTCTCGACGCCCGCCGCGGCGTCGCGGCTGCTGCGGCTGGCCGGCCCCGGACAGATTCTGATCAGTGACGATGCGCGGCTCGTGCTCGAACGGCATGCCGATTCGCGGCCGACCGCGTTGCGGCTCGCACGGGCGGGCCTGGTGTCGCAGCCGGTTCATGAATTGCTTGGCGAGCGGCACGCCGATACGCCGTTCGATTCGCTCGACGCCGGCAGACGGACACCCATGGTCGGCCGCGCGCGTGAGTTCGACGCACTGCTGCGCGCGTGGCAGGACACGCTCGGGCGGCATCGTCGCGCGCTGCGCGGCGAGCCGGCGCCGCTCGGCGTGCCGCGGCTCGTCGTCGGCGAGGCGGGCTTCGGCAAGTCGCGGCTCGTGCACGAGCTGTGCGAGGCCGTGCGGACCCGGGGCCACGCGTTCGCGCAGTGCGGTTGCCTGCCAGAACGCGAGAATCATGCGCTGTTTCCGGTCCTGCGGTTCATCGCCGCGCACTGGCTCGTCGATGCCGATCGCGCGCCGGGCGTGGCGCTCGCGGCGATCGACGCGATGATCGCGCCGCTCGATTGCGACCATGCGGCGGCGCGTGTCGCGCTCGCGACCTGGCTCGGGCTGCCCTGCGACGCGAACGGGCTCCTGTGGTCGAGCGCGCGCGAGCAGCACGCGCTGTTCGACGTCCTCGAGCAACTGCTCGTATCGCTCGGCAACGGCGCGCCGGTGCTGCTCGTGATCGAGGACGTTCAGTGGCTCGATCGTTCGACCGAGGAGTTTCTCGCGTATCTGCGGCGCTCGCCGCGCGCGGCGGCACTGTGCATCGTGCTCACGTCGCGCCCCGACAGGCTCGCGCGCTGGCGCGGCGCGGCCGACCGCGTGGTGCTGCGCCGCCTGCCGCGCGACGACGCGCAACGCCTGATGTCGGCGCATCTCGGCCCGGGCGCGTTCGATCCGGCGTGGCTCGATCGGCTCGCCGATCGCACCGCGGGCATCCCGCTGTTCATCGAGGCCGTCGCGCGCGAACTGACGGTGAGCGGCGCGGACGGTCCGCTTGCCGGGCCCGCGGCAACGGACCCTTATCCGCTGCCGCTCAGTCTCGGCGGCATGCTCGGTCTGGCCTTCGACCGGATCGACGACGCGCGCGACACCGCGCAGCTCGCCGCGACCATCGGGCTCGAAGTGGATGCGCAACTGCTCGCCGATGCATCGCCGCATGATCGCTCCACGCTCGATGCCCATCTGCGGCTGCTGCTCGAAGAGCGGATCGTGTACGCGCAACATCGGCGCGATCGCGTGTTCTATGCGTTCCGCCATGCGCTGATCGTAATAACTTCGTATAGCATACATTATACGA
>NZ_BCPP01000637.1:0-4306 GCF_016586125.1 Burkholderia sp. E168m23 | reverse complement strand
ACGTCCGCCGCGAAGTGAACGCCGCGAGCGACGCGATCCGCGCACGCTTTCCGCTGCTCGACAACCAGAACCTCGTCGGCGCGACCGTGATGGCCGTGTCGGTGAGCGCGATGCTCGCGATCGCATGGCTGTATGCGCGTGGCGCGATCGCGTGGTACGTCGCGCTGCCGCTCGCCGCGTTCGTCACGTCGCTGATCCACGAGCTCGAGCACGACCTGATCCACCTGATGTACTTCAAGAAGACGCCGTGGGCGTATCACCTGATGATGGCGCTGTGCTGGCTCACGCGGCCCGGCACGATCAACCCGTGGACGCGCCGACGCATGCACCTGCATCACCACAAGGTGTCGGGCGGCGAATCGGACCTGGAGGAATACGGCATCACCAACGGCGAGCGCTGGGGCGTGAAGCGCCTGCTGATGATCGCGGACGGCATGCTCGCCGTCGTGCTGCGGCCGGCCGCGATGCGTCGCAAGGTGAAGCAGTACGTGGCCGCGCAACCGGTGCAGGACCCGTCCGAACGCCTGCAGTTGCGCATCGAGCAGGTGTCGTCGTACATGCCGATCGGTCACCTGTACTACACGCTGTGGCACGCGTTCATCGTCTATCACGTCGGCCTGTTCGCGCTGCATGCGTTCGATGTCGCGGTGACGGTGCCCGCCGCCGTCGAGCGCGTGATGAGCGTCGTCGATTTCCTGGCGGTGGTGTGGCTCGGGCCGAACTTCTTGCGCAGCTTCTGCATCAACTTCGTCAGCTCGAACATGCACTATTTCGGCGACATCGACTCGCGCAACGTGATCCAGCAGACGCAGGTGCTGAACCCGTGGTGGATGCTGCCGTTCCAGCTGTTCTGCTTCAATTTCGGCAGCACGCACGCGATTCATCATTTCGTGGTGCGCGATCCGTTCTACATCCGGCAACTGACCGCGCGCCATGCGCATGCGGCGCTGCGCGAAGTGGGCGTGCGCTTCAACGACGTCGGCACCTTCGCCCGTGCGAATCGCTGGGGCGGCTATCGTCCGTCTCGCCGCACGCACCACGCGCAGGCCGACGCGTAACGGCGGCGGCGCGCCGCATCAGCGCCGCATCAAGCGTCGATCGGCGGCATCGGCCCCTGCCCGCGAATCCACGACCAGTTCGCGAGCTCGGCCATTTCCTTGTCGCCGCGACTGTCGCCATACGCGAACAACTGCTTCGGCGGCCGGTTGCCCCACCATCCGCGCAGCCGCACGACCTTCTGCGGCCCCCAGCAGTTCTCGCCGTCGAGGCGCCCGGTGAAGACGCCGCGCTCGAACGCGAGCCGCGTCGCGAGCACCGTGTCGAAGCCGGCCGTCTTCGCCCACTTCTCCAGATACAGCGACGGCGATGCGCTGACCAGCACGACTTCATGCCCACGCGCCCGATGCTCGCGGATGCGCTCGAGCATTTCCGGACGCACGAGGCGCGGCAGATAACCGTCAACGAAGGTGCGCGCGTGCGCATCGAGCGCGTCTTCACGAATCGGCCCGAACGCGAACGACGCGAACTTTGCCTTCGCGTCGCCGCGCGACAGCAGCCCGGCCTTCATCGCGACGATCCACGGCAGCGCGCGCAACCCGGCCCACGCGAAACGCGGCGTGCCGACCGCCTGGCGGACGAAATGGCGAAAGCTGTCGGTGGTCGTGATGGTGCCGTCGAAATCGAAGGCGGCGACGATGCGGTCGGTCATGGAGAATCGGCGGGGAAAGCGATGAGATGCCCGGGAAGATAGCAGACTCGCGGGGGCCCGCGCGAAACCGTAGAGTCCGCCCCGACGCCCCCTCAGCGATCATGCACCATCGCCCGTGAACGCCCAGTTATCTCAAATAGTGGGCCGCCCCTCCCGCAAACGACAATGATTCTCGTTTACGCTAGACTCCGCCGCTCGATAAAAACACGTCCGCGACAGTACGGACGCGTCACGCCGCCCGGATTCCGACTTGCCGCCCTGGGATGGATCACCGACTACACCCGATTTGCGTCCCATGTCGACACTTTCGTTACCCGTCCGGCGTCTCACGCCGATTGCCTTCGGCATTGCGCTCGCCTGCACCTTCCCGGCCGCCGCACGGGCCCAGCAGGCGACTTCCGCCGCCGTCAACGCCAATGCCGCGTCCGATGCCGCCATGCTGCCGTCGATCAACGTGACCGGCGCGGCCGAGCCGCTGCCCGGCGACCTCGCACCGACCTACGCCGGCGGCCAGGTCGCGCGCGGCGCGGATTTCGGCGTGCTCGGCCGGCAAAAGGCGAGCGACGTGCCGTTCAGCATGACCACCTATACGTCGAAACTGATCGAGGACCAGCAGGCGCGCACGCTCGCCGACGTACTCGACAACGACCCGGCCGTGCGCAGCGCCTCCGGCTACGGCAACTTCTCGCAGGTATTCGTCATCCGCGGTTTCGAGCTTGCCGGCGACGACGTGTCGCTCAACGGCCTGTACGGCGTCACGCCGCGGCAACTCGTCCAGACCGATGCGGTCGAGCGCGTCGACGTGTTCAAGGGCGCGAATGCCTTCCTGAACGGGGCGTCGCCGAACGGCTCGGCGGTCGGCGGCGGCGTGAACCTGCAACTGAAGCGTGCGGACGACAAGCCGCTCACACGCGTCACCGTCGACGGCGCCACGTCCGGTTCGCTCGGCACGCATGTCGACATCGGCCGCCGCTTCGGCAGCGAAGGCCAGTTCGGCGTGCGCGTGAACCAGTCGATCAGCGGCGGCGACACGGCCGTCGACGACGAGCGCCGCCGCAGCAACGTGACGGCGGTGTCGCTCGACTGGCGCGGCGACAAGCTGCGCCTGTCCGGCGACTTCCTGTATCAGCGGCAGCGGATCGACAACGGCCGCCCGGTCGTGCTCGTCAGCGGCGATCAATTGCCCGCCGTGCCGTCCGCGACGCACAACTATGCGCAACCGTGGAGCTTCAGCGAACTCGAGGACACGGTGGGCATCGTGCGCGCCGAGTATGACTTCCTGCCAGCATGGACGGCCTACGTATCGGCCGGCGCACGCCATACGAACGAGCATGGCGACTATTACACGCCGACCTACTCGTCGTCCGGCACGACCGGCTCGCGCCTGAGCGTGCCGCACAAGGAAGATGCGCAGTCGGCCGAGGCCGGCGTACGCGGCCGCTTCACGACCGGCCCCGTGTCGCACTTCGTGACGGCCGGCGCGTCGTTCATCCGCGTCGACAGCCAGTCCGCGTACACGCTGTCGAACGCGTTCCCGACGACGCTCTACGATCCCGCGCCGATCGCGTCTCCGCCGACGGCCTACACGGGCGGCGACATGAACGATCCGGGCACGGTCACGAAGACCTGGCTGCGCAGCCTCGCGGTGTCCGATACGCTCGGCTTCCTGGACGACCGCGTGCTGTTCACGATCGGCGCGCGCCGCCAGTCGATTTCGGTCGACAACTTCAGCTACACGGGCGCGGTCACGGGCGTCTACAGCGACGCGATCACGACGCCCGTGTTCGGTCTCGTCGTGAAGCCGTGGCGCAACGTGTCGATCTTCGCGAATCGCAGCGAAGCGCTCGCCCAGGGCGAGATCGCGCCGAACACCGCGCGCAACGCAGGCCAGGCGCTGTCGCCGTACCGGTCGAAGCAATATGAAGCCGGCATCCGCTACGACACCGACAAGTACGGTGCGTCGCTTGCGCTGTTCCAGATCGAGAAGCCGATGGCGTACACCGACCCGGCGACGAACCTGTTCGGCGCCGACGGCACGCAGCGGCACCGCGGCATCGAGACGGCCGTGTACGGCGAGCCGTGGAAAGGTGTGCGGCTGATCGCCGGCGCGACGTACCTCGACGCGACGCTGCAGAACACGGCGAGCGGCGCGAACGACGGCCACCGGCCGATCGGCGTGCCGTCGTTCCTGCTCAACGCGGGTGCCGAATACGACGTGCCGATGCTGCGCGGGCTCACGCTAACCGCGCGCTGGCTCCACACGGGGCCGCAGTACCTGGACGTCGCGAACACGATGTCGATCCAGGCGTGGGACCGCTTCGACCTCGGCGCGCGCTACGCGACAAACGTGTTCGGCAAGAAGACGACGTTGCGCGCGACCGTGCGCAACGTCGCGAACAAGTCGTACTGGTCGTCGACGATCGGCGGATACCTGACGCAGGGCGACCCGCGCTCGGTGTGGCTGTCGATGACGACGGATTTCTGACCGACGCGGAAGGGAGTGGCGGGCTGCCGCCAGAGTTTGCTATACTCTCGGTCTTCCGGAGAGATGGATGAGTGGTTTAAGTCGCACGCCTGGAAAGCGTGTATAGGTTAATC
>NZ_BCPP01000636.1:0-4312 GCF_016586125.1 Burkholderia sp. E168m23 | reverse complement strand
CGAGATCAGCGGGATATAGGTTTCCTGCGCCTGCGCACCGGCCGTGACGCCGGCGGCGAACGTCAGCCCGACGATCGCGTTCAACACCTTGCTCCTGATCACTTCGCGTCTCCTTGGTTGGTATCGACTGAAATGCCGGCCCGGCCGGCGGTGAAGCCCATGCCCTGGCGCCTCGGTATCGGCGTCAGCGGCGACGCCGGCGCAGGATGTCCACGTAGACGGCGAGAATGATGATCACGCCCGTCACGACCGTCTGCCATTCCTGTGCGACCGACATGATGCGCAGGCCGTTGGTCAGCACGCTCATGATGAACGCGCCGATGATGGTGCCGACGATGCTGCCCGCGCCGCCCGACAGCGACGTGCCGCCGATCACGACGGCCGCGATCGCATCGAGCTCGTAGCCCTGCCCGAGCGCCGGCTGCGCCGAGTTCAGCCGCGACGCGATCAGCAGGCCGGCGATCCCGCACACCGCGCCGCTGAACGTATAGACGGCGATCTTCCACGCATCGACGTTCACGCCGGACAGCCGCAGCGCCTCCTCGTTGCTGCCGAGCGCGAACGTGTAGCGGCCGAAGATGGTCCGGTTCAGCACGATCGACGCGCCGATCGCGACGAGAAACAGGATCAGCACCGCGTTGGGAATCGGCAGCGCGGGAATGAGGTTGCCGATCAGCGAATCCTGCGCGATCGACGTGAAGCCCGGCGTGTCGTTGAAGTAGATCGGCCGCGTGCCCGAGATCACGAGCGACAGTCCCTTGAGCAGCATCATCATGCCGAGCGTCGCGATGAACGGCGGCACCTTCATCTTCGCGATCACGAAGCCCGACACGCAGCCCGACAGCGCGCCGAAGCACAACGCGGCCAGAATCCCGAGCGGCAGCGGCATCCCCCACTTCGTCAGCACGACGCCGGCCATCACCGCGCAGAACGTCATCAGCGTGCCGACCGACAGGTCGATGCCGGACGTGATGATCACGTACGTGCAGGCGACGGCCAGCACGCCGTTGACGGCGGTGGCCTGCAGGATCGACACGAGGTTGTCGACTTCGAGGAAGTTCGACGACGCGAAGCTGAAAAACACGATCAGCAGCACGAGGCTCGCGAACGCGAGCAGCTTCTGCCGCGCGGCCGGGTTGAAGAAGCGCGATTTCAGGCTCGATGCGGCGGCCGGCGTGTCGCCGGTGGCGAGGGGCGGAACGGGATGCGTATCGTTGGACATGATCGTTAGGCGTCTGAATCGGGACAGTCAAGGCAATCAGGACAACACGGTCGACTCGCGCTGCGTCGCGAGCTGCATGATCTTTTCCTGCGTGGCGTCGGCCGCGCGCAATTCGCCGGTCACGCGGCCTTCGCACATCACGAGAATCCGGTGGCTCATGCGCAGCACCTCGGGCAATTCCGACGAGATCATCACGATCGCCTTGCCGTCGGCGGCGAGCGCGTCGAGCAGCTTGTAGATTTCGCTTTTCGCGCCGACGTCGATGCCGCGCGTCGGCTCGTCGAAGAACAGGATGTCGCAGTCGCGCAGCAGCCATTTCGCGATCACGATCTTCTGCTGGTTGCCGCCCGACAAGAGCCGCGCGGGCTGCGCGACCGACGGCGTGCGGATCGCGAGCTGCCGCACGTACGACCGCGCGGCGTCGCGCATCCCGCGCGCATCGAGAAACAGGCCGCGGCGCACGAAGCGGCGCATGCTCGACAGCGCGATGTTGTTCTGCACGTCCATCCCGATCGCGAGCCCGAAGTGCTTGCGATCCTCGGACAGGTAGCCGATGCCATATTTCACCGCGTCGGCCGGCGTGCGGATCGTCACGGCCCGGCCATGCACGCGGATCTCGCCCGCATCGACCGGATCCGCGCCGAACACCGCGCGCGCGACCTCGGTACGGCCCGCGCCCATCAGCCCGGCGAAGCCGAGGATCTCGCCGCGCCGCAGCGTGAAGCCGACGTCGCGGATCGCGCGGCCGCGCGACAGCCCGCGCACTTCGAGCGCAATCTCGTTCCCGGACGTATCGGGCGGCGTGCGGGTTTCCGTATCGAGCTGGCGGCCGACCATCATCGAGATGATCGATTCCATCGACGTGTCAGCCATCGGCACGGTCGCGACGTACTTGCCGTCGCGCATCACGGTCACGCGATCGGCGATCTGGCGCAACTCGTCCATCTTGTGCGAGATGTAGATGATGCCGACCCCATGCGCGCGCAGGTCGCGGATGATGCGGAACAGCTCGGCGATTTCCGCGTTGTTCAGCGCGGCGGTCGGCTCGTCCATGATCAGCGCGCGCGAGTCGAACGACAGCGCCTTCGCGATCTCGACCATCTGCTGCTTCGCGACCGTCAGCCGGCCGACCGGCGTGCGCGGATCGAGATCGAGCCGCATCCGCTGGAAGATCGCGGCGGCGTCGCGGTTGAGTTTCTCTTCGTCGACGAACACGCCGAAGCGGCCGCGCGGCTCGCGGCCGATGAAGATGTTCTGCGCGACGCTCAGGTGGTTCATCAGGTTCAGCTCCTGATGGATGATGCCGATGCCGAGCGCCTGCGCGGCACGCGGGTCGGCGATCTCCACCGGGCGGCCGTCCATCCGGATCTCGCCCGCGTCGCGCTGGTAGACGCCCGCGAGGATCTTCATCAGCGTCGACTTGCCGGCGCCGTTCTCGCCCATCAGCGCATGCACTTCGCCCGCGCGCAGGTCGAAACGGCAATCGTCGAGCGCCTGCACGCCCGGAAAGCGCTTGCCGATGCCGGTCAGCGCGATCAGCGGCTGCGTGGTGTTCGGGTTCAGGTCGGGTTGCATCGCGCGCGGCCCTCAGCTGATCGCACGATCGAGATGCGTGTAGCCGCCGTCGACGAACAACCACTGGCCCGTCGTGTGCGACGCACGCTCCGACAGCAGGAACACCGCTGTATCGGCGATCTCGTCGGCCGTCGTGAAGCGCTGGCCGAGCGGCACCTTGCCGGCAATTTCCGCGACCTTCGCTTGCGGATCGTCGAAGCCGGCGATCCAGTTCTGATAGAGCGGCGTCATCACCTCGGCCGGAATCACCGCGTTCACGCGCACGCCGTCGTCGCGCAATGCGACGGCCCATTCGCGCGTCAGCGCGAGTTGCGCGCCCTTCGACGCGCAATAGCCGCTCGTGTTGCCCTGCCCGGTCACGGCCGTCTTCGACGAGACGTTGACGATCGCGCCACGCGCCGCCTTCAGGTGCGGCACGCAGTAGTGCGCCATCACGTAGTAGTGGATCAGGTTGCGTTCGAGCGACGCGACGAACGCATCGCGCCCGGCGTCGAGCCCGATGCTGTCGTTGATGCCCGCGTTGTTGACGAGGCCGTCGATACGGCCGAAGCGCGCGAGGGTCTGCGCGACGCCGTCGCGGCACTGTGCGTCGTCCTGCAGTTCGACAGTGACGCACGCGGCGCGCGGCTGTTGCTGCGTGAGCTCGCGCCAGAAGCCGTCGTCCGGCGCGTGGCGCGCGAACACCACGGGAACCGCGCCTTCACCGGCCAGCCGCATCGAGATCGCGGCGCCGATACCCGACGCGCCGCCGGTCACGATCACGACCTTGTCTTGCAGATTCAAATCCACTTCGCGTCTCCGTCGTTCATGTTGTCGCCGCGCACGATGCCCACGACGCACGCCATGCAAATGGCGCGCCGTCGTGCATTGCCCTGCTCAGCCGCGGAACCGGTACTGCTCCAGCGATTCGGGCTTCATCTCGATCGAGAAACCGGGCGCCGTCGGCGGCATGTACGCCGCGCCGCGCACCACGCACGGTTCGACGAAATGCTCGTGCAGGTGATCGACGTACTCGGTCACGCGCCCTTCCTTCGTACCGGAAATGCACACGTAGTCGATCATCGACAGGTGCTGCACGTACTCGCACAGCCCGACGCCGCCCGCGTGCGGGCACACCGGCAGCCCGTACTTCGCGGCCATCAGCATCACCGCGAGAATCTCGTTCACGCCGCCGAGCCGGCACGCGTCGATCTGCACGACGTCGATCGCGCCGCGCGCGATGAACTGCTTGAACAGCACGCGGTTCTGGCACATCTCGCCGGTCGCGACCTGCACCGGCGCGATCGCCTCGCGGATCTTGCGATGCCCCTCGACGTCGTCGGGGCTCGTCGGCTCCTCGATGAACCACGGCCGCGCGAACGCGAGTTCGCGCACCCAGTCGATCGCCTCGTCGACTTCCCACACCTGGTTCGCGTCGATCATCAGCTTGCGGTCGGGGCCGATCACCTCGCGCGCGATCGTCACGCGGCGGATGTCGTCCTCGAGGTTCGCACCGACTTTCAGCTTCACGTACTC
>NZ_BCPP01000635.1:0-4313 GCF_016586125.1 Burkholderia sp. E168m23 | reverse complement strand
GGCGCAAAGGCACGTTCCCCTGTTTGGAAAAATGCATTCGTCGGGCTGGTCCCCAGAAGGGCCGATCGCCGCGTCATGCTCCTCGCGAATACGTCGAGTATTCGCTTCGTCGCAATCCTCGCGCTCGGCCCTTCTGGGGACCAGCGCAAGCCCGTTATTAGCGTGAACAGGCCCTAGCCGACGTCGCGGGATACGATGGTGTGCGCCGACAACGCTATCGGCAAAAGCATCGCGGCGATCGTCAGAAGCGAAGCCGAAAGCCCCGCCAGCTCCCCTATCGCGCCCAGAACGGCCGGCCCGGCAAGCATGCCGGCATAGCCCAGCGTCGCGACGACCGGCATTGCCAGCTCGACCCGCATCCGGCGTTGCCGCGAGACGTGCAAAAAGAACAGCGGGACGATGTTGGCCAGGCCGAAACCGACCGCTGCGAACAGCGCGATCAGGATCATCCAGTGCCGTGCGAAAACCAGCGCGACGAGGGCGGCCGCAGTCCCGACCGAACCGGCGACGAGAATCGATCGCGCACCCGACACACGGGCCAGGCGGTCGCCTGTCAAGCGCGCGATCGTCATCGCCAGCGCGAAGGCGGCGTAGCCGTAGCCCGCACTGGACTGCGGGAACGCCTTTTCGGTCACCAGGAACACACCGCTCCAGTCGAGTACGGCCCCTTCCGCCAGAAAAACGACAAAGCAGAGCATGCCGATCCAGACGATATACAACGTGGGGCGTGCGAATCGGTGCGTTTGCGCGGTACCCGTTCGCGCGATGAAATGCCGGCCGACGACACACCAAAGGGCAACCATGACCGCAAAGATGCACGCGATCGCCCCGACCGGTGAGATCTGAACGGACAACAACGTGCTGACGCCGGCAGAACCCGCAATGGTCCCGATACTGCACCATGCATGAAATCCCGACATGAGCGGCTCGTCGTGCATACGCTGCACCACGGCAGCCTGCAGGTTCATCGCCGACTCCGTGGCGCCGATACCGAAACCGAACAGGAAGAGGCACACGGACAGGATGTCGGCGCGGTCGGTCGACGCAAGTCCAAACAGGCATGCGCACGTGATCGGGCCGGCCAGCAGGATGATCCGTCGACATCCCACGCGCGCAACCGCTGCGCTACCGATCGGCATCGCAACCAGGCTGCCGACGCCGAACCACAGCAGCGCAAGCCCGAAGTCGCCATCGCTCAGGCCAATTCGGGATTTTGCAAGAGGCGCGAGCGGCGCCCACGCGGACAGGATGAAACCGAACGAATAAAAGCCCGCCCGGGTCGAAAGGCGCGCCCAGACGCCACTGCGGGACTGACCATCGACTGCGAAAGTACTCATGAAATAGACGTGCCCTGTCACGCACCCACAACGAAAAATGACCCGACGAGCCCTTCATCGCGAAGGGCCGGCGTCGAGTCATCGCGCATCAAGCCTGCAAGCGAAAATTCCTCGTGAGCGACGGAATCATCGATGTCGTTCTCAGATCTTCAGTGCTGCACTGCGTCCAAACACATGACGCATCACAAAGTAATAGACGAGCCCGATCACGAGCCAGATGATGCCCATCTTCAACGTTGCGGCCCTCATCGCGACCATGAGTGCAACGATGACGAGAAATCCGATCGCCGGCAGAACCACGTGATTCCATGTGTCCTTCGACTGCTTCCTGATCCTGAAGTAACCGATGACGGAAAGGTTGACCAGGATGAATGCAGAGAACGCGCCGAAGTTCTGGAACAAGGCCAGGTCGTCGAGCCGATCCTGAAAGACCAATGCGATGATCAGCGAGATGGATGCAACGAAAATATTCGCCACATACGGTTGCTTCGATCTGCGCGACAGACGGGAAAACACCTTGGGAAGCTGCCGGTCGCGCCCCATCGCGAAGATGATGCGGGCGATTGCCATCTGGCAGACGATCGTGCACGGCACGCCGAATGCCAGTGCAGTGCTGATGGACGTCATCGCGAACAGCCAGTGGCCGCCCGCATAACCGGATATGTCGTAAAAGGCGCTATCCGGCGACAGTACCTTTGCGCCAGGCGCGAGGTCGGCGGCAATCCAGGTCTGCAGCACGAACAGGATCGCGATGATGACCAGCGATGCCATGCCGGCAAAGCTGGCCAGATGACGCTTCTCGCTCCTGACTTCTTCTCCGAGCGTCGTGATCGCGTCGAAGCCGAGAAAGTTCGTCGAACCGATGAGGATACCGGTGCCGAGCCCCGCCCATGTGAAAGTATGGACATTGAAGAGCGAACCGAACGTGAGCCGGCCGTGCCCCATGCCGCTGTAAAGCGCAAAGAGACCGACTCCGACGAACGCGGCCAGAATGACCAGCATGATCACGAGGAACGCCTGGTTCACTTTCGCGGTCACCGAGATACCGACCAGATTCAGGATCGTTCCGAGGCCGACGAATCCGATCACCCAGACGGAACGGGGAATCTCGGGCACCAGGCTGTTCATCGCAACCGCGCTGACGACCGCGAGCAGTCCCGGCGCGATGATGTAGTCGAGAAACACCAGCCATCCGGCCAGAAAACCAGCCAGATCGCCGATGCCGTTTTGAGCATAGGTATAGGCCGACCCGGCTGCCGGAAATTCCTTGCTGAGTATCTGGTAACTCCGGGCCGTAAACATCATCGCAACGACACTCACGATGTATACCAGCGGCACCATACCGCCGCTCACATTGGAAATGATTCCGTAAAGTGCGAACGGCGCAATTGGAAGCATGTAAACCATGCCGTACACGATCAAATCGAGCACACTCAATTCGCGGCTCAATTTCAAGGACGATTCGCTTATTCCGGCAGTTTGTTCAGACGCATTCGCACCGGCGAACCCTGCTGACGAAATAGCGGCCTGACTTCCAGATCCGCGCGAAATATGAGTATCCATTCCAGACATCCTTCCACTTCGTTGCTCAAGGCATGATCGGAATCCAGCCTCCGACAGTCGCCCTGAGCCGACCATGAGGCTGAACATTGACTTATACGTATAAGTCAAATGCTCGACGCTTCAAATTGTGCTGTCAACGGGCTGTGGGAGAGCGTTTACCCGGAGTGGATGGTTATTTTCGATTCGAGAGGCAAAGTCCGGTCGATCGGCGACACCGTATGCGTCGCGACGCGCGAAAGTATGCGTCTGGTCGAGAAGGATTCGACGCGCACTTGCGTCAGGCTGCGTCACATTTCACAGCCTCGAATATCGCGATTTATCTTCATATTTGAATCGTCGACTCTATGCGCGACACGGCGACTCAAAGTCCGCACCTTGCACGCCGCGCTAAAGCGACGCCCCGCCGCACATGACGATCTGCTGCCCGGTGATCGCACCCGCATTCGCGCTCAGCAGAAAAGCGGTCAGCGCGGCGACTTCATCGGGCGTGATGAATCGCCCGATCAGCGGCAGCCTGGGCGGCGTGGCCGCGCGCGCCGGATCGCGCAGGAACGGCGTGTCCGTCGCACCGGGCGCGACGACATTGACCGTGATGCCGTGCGGCGCGAGTTCGGCGGCCCACGATCGTGCGAGCCCGACCAGCGCGGATTTGGTCGCCGCATACTGGCTGCGCGTGGCCGCGCCGTTCGCGGTGCGGCTGCCCAGCAGCACGATGCGGCCGCCGGCAGACATCCGCGGCACCAGCCGATCGGCGAGAAAGGTCGCGGATTCGACATGCAGGCGCCACATTGCCGCGCCGTCGTCGTGCGACAGTTGGCCGAGCGGCGCGGTGCGCATGAAGCCGGCCGCATGCACGAGCGCGTCGACCACGCCCAGGGCGTCGCATACGGGCGCGAGCGCCGCAAAGTCGGTGACGTCGACCGGCACGATCTTCAACGAATCGTGCGCCGTTTCGACGTGCGACCGGCACAGTCCGGTGACGCGCCAGCCGTTGGCGAGCAGGCGCTCGACGATCGCGCGGCCGATTCCCGACGACGCACCGGTGACGACGGCATGACGTGAATCCAGACCCGGCTGCTCCCGTTGCGCCACGATGTCTCCCGTTACGTTTGAACTTGCAGCGGCCCGCCGGATGCGGCCGTTGCTTTCGTGCTGACCGCCTGAACGGTGACCCTCGCCTGCGCACGAAACGGTTCGAGCTGCTCGTGCAGCGCGCCGTCATCCGTCACGAGCGTCCAGTCGCGTTCGAGCGGCGTCCAGTGCTGTTGGCTCGCGCGCCCGAGCTTGTCCGCGGTCACCAGCACGAACACCTCGGCTGCCTGCCGCATCACGCATTCCTTCAGATACGACTGCTCGCTGCTCGCCTCGCACAATCCCAGCTCGGCCACCACGCCATCGGCGCCGAGGAATGCC
>NZ_BCPP01000634.1:0-4313 GCF_016586125.1 Burkholderia sp. E168m23 | reverse complement strand
GCCCGCTTCCCCGCGTAATAATTTCGTATAGCATACATTATACGAAGTTATACGACGCTCACGCAGGCGGCGCTCGCCCGCTTCATGCACGAAGGCGATTTCGCGCGGCACCTGAAACGCGTGCAGAAGCACTACGACGCGCGCCGCAAGATGCTGATCGCGCACCTGCGCGGCGCACTCGCGCCGTGGTTCGACGCGATCGTGCCGACCGCCGGCATCCATCTCGCCGCGCGCCTGAAGCCGGGGCTCGACGAAGCGGCGCTGGTCCGCGCGGCGCGGGCGCAGGACATCGGCCTGTACGGGATCTCGGCGTTCCACGTGGGCGTGCCGGTGCGCCCGGGGCTGCTGTTCGGCTATGGCGGGATCGACGCGCTGCGCATCGACACGGCGCTCGCGAAGCTGGCGGGATTGCTGGATGCCGGCATCGCGGACGGGCCGTCACTGGTTACCTGAATTTCCGTTAAATTGGCTATTCAAGCAGGCCAGTGCGACTCGTAAAGTAGGTCCTGTCGCGCCACCCCGGCGCTACCCAACCGAAAAGGACCTGCCATGCAACCGCGCCTGAACTTCTATGCCGCCAGCCCGAATGCGATCAAGGTGATGCGCAACGCCGAGGAATTCCTCGCGAAGAGCTCGATCGAGAAGCCGCTCGCCGAACTCGTCCGCCTGCGCGCGTCGCAGATCAACGGCTGCGCGTTCTGCGTCGACATGCACACGACCGACGCGCGCAAGGGCGGCGAAACCGACCGCCGTCTCGCGACCGTCGTCACGTGGCGCGAAACGCCGTTCTTCACCGAGCGCGAACGCGCGGCGCTGGAATGGACCGAGGCACTGACGCTGGTGGCCAGCAACCACGTGCCCGACGCCGTCTGGGAAGCCGTGAAGCCGCATTTCACCGACGAGGAGCTGTTCGACCTGTCGATGCTGATCGCGACGATCAACTCGTGGAACCGCTTCGCGATCGCGTTCCGCAAGATGCCCGAGTGAGGCGGCGACGATGATCCGTTCCCCGCTCCCTCGCGTCGCGCTGTGCGCCGGGCTCATGCTGGCCGCCGCACTGCCGGCCGGCGCTCACGCGCACGACGCCGGCGACAGCGTGCACGCGATCATGCAGCAAGCCGTGCCCGAGGCGCCCGGCAAACTGGTGGTCGTCGCGACGGTCGACTATGCGCCCGGTCAGGCGTCCGAAGCGCACAAGCACCTCGGCTCGGTGTTCGCCGTCGTGTCGAAAGGCGAAGTGCTGTCGCAGGTGAACGGCGGCCCGCTGCGCCGCTATCGCGCCGGCGAAGGCTGGTACGAACCGCCCGGCTCGCGCCATCAGGTGTCGCGCAACGCGAGCGCGACCGAGCCCGCGCAACTCGTCGTGTTCGGGCTGACGGGCGAGCATCAGCCGCTGAAGTCGCCGATCGATCAGTGATCCGACGCGATGGATCGCGCATCGACTCGCGACGTAAACGAAAAAACCGGCCCGAAGGCCGGTTTTCATACCGCATGCCGTGAGCGGCGCTCGCGCGCCGCGCGACATTTAGAAGCGGTGGATCATGCCGACGCCGACGCCGATCTGGTTCTGCTTCGAACCTGCGCCCACGCCGTCACCGATCGACGTGGTCGCCGAGATGATTGCGTTGCCGCGGCCGTTCAGCGTGTTGCCGCTTGCGTGCTGGTAAGCCTCAACCGCGTACAGGCCCGTGCGCTTCGACAGGCTGTAGTACTGCGACAGCGTGACCTGGTGGTACTTGGCCGAGCTCGTGATGCCGTTCGACTGCGTTGCGGCCGTGTACGAGTAGCCTGCCGCGAAGTCCCACTGAGCAGCTGCCTTCCAGTGCAGCACGGCGCCAGCCGTGTTGAAGATTGCCTTGTTCCGGAAGAACGAACCCGTGCCCGGCGTGTACTGGACGTTCGAGTACGACGCCGAAATATCCCATGCCGGCGTGAACTGGTAGCCCGCCGTCACGGCGATACGCTGCTGCGATTGCGCGGTCGCGTAGCCGTTGTTGATCGACGAGACTGCCGGCTGGTTGCCGTCGCCCGCTGCCGTCAGGCCGTTCTGGACCGTCGAGTTCGCGCCCCACACGCCGCCGCCGAGCGTCGAGTTGTTGACCTTCTGATAGCCGACCGCGATGCCTGCCGGGCCGTTCAGGTACTGGATCGCCGCGCTCCACGTCGAGCCGCGGTTCGTCGCGCCTGCGACGCCGCCGAACGAGTACGAACCGCCGACCGTGAAGCCGTAGAACTTCGGCGACATGTAGACGAGCGAGTTGTTCGCGCGGTAGCTGGTATCCAGCGAATCGATATCGCCCGGGTGCGCGCCGTAGTAGCCGGTCAGCCAGGTCGTCGGGCTGTACGGCGACAGCAGCGTGTAGTACGCGGTGTACTGGCGGCCGGCCGTCAGCGTACCGTACGTGGCGTTGGTCAGGCCAACCCATGCCTGACGCGTGAAGATGCCGTTGGTCCACTGCGACGAGCCGTTAGCCGTGTTGACGCCGGCTTCCAACTGGAAAATCGCCTTCGTGCCGCCGCCGAGATCTTCGCTGCCTTTCAGGCCGAAGCGGCTGCCTGCCCACACGCCGGTGGACATCTGCACCTTCGAGTGACCACCCGAGGTTGCGCCGACTGCCGACGAGTTGTTCTGCCAAGCGATACCGTTGTCGACGATACCGTAGAGGGTCACGCTGCTCTGGGCGTGGGCGGCGGTAGCGGCTGCGAGACCGACTGCCGTCATGGCGAAAGCGACGCGCTTTTTCATTGATTCTCCGTCCTCAAAGAATGTTTCTTTTCTGGTGTGGTTTTATGACCGACACATGTGCGAGTACATGCCGACGCGATTCTGACGGATTACCAATTGTTTCCCAACATGTGCAGTCGGTCATCGTATGATCGACGCAACGCGCGGGTTCACCAAACGGTTACATGACAGCCCGAAACGCTTGTGCAGCGGGCGTTTCCGGCATTTGCCGGTGAAAACCCTAGCTTTACATTTTTACGGGCGCACCACGACCGTCCAATGTCGTCAGACGCCTTCGGCACCAAAAGGTCTTACAAATGCGCGATCGAAGCTGACGCCGCGATTCACGCCGCCGCGCAGGATCGCCCACGTTCGTGACACCCACATTTCGAGACACGAAATCATGAAAACGTTTTTAGTCGACGTGCCGGAGACCAGACGGGAACGGCCCGACGAACGCGGGCCGGGAGGCGATGCCGGCGCCTGCCGCGCCGGCGATCTTCAGAGCTGCGTCGCGGGGCGCGCGAGCCGCGCGGTCACCGCATCGGCGAGCGCGGTCAGACGCGAACGGACCGCCGTGTTCGAGCCGACCAGCGCGAGCGACGCCGCCATGATCCGGTAGACGCGCTTTCTCGGCACCTTGGCCGGCTTCGCCGGGTCGAGCCACGCCGCGTGGCCGGCCAGCAGTTCGAGCGTTTCGAGGCCGATCATGATCGGCCACAGGCAGGCGAGCCGCAGCCGCACGAAACGACGCGGAATCGCGAGCGTATACAGGTAGGCGTCGCGATACTGGTCGAGCGCGACGCGCAGCAGGTCGACCAGCACGCCGCGCGCACGTTCCGATGCTTCTGGCTGCATCAGGTCGGCCACCACGAGCCCGTGTGCGCCCAGCACGTCGTCGGGCAGGTAGCAGCGGCCGATGCGCAGATCCTTCGCGCAGTCGCGCAGGATGTTGGTCATCTGCAGCGCCTTGCCGAAACGGATTCCCTTCTCGCGCATGTCCGACAGATCCCAGCCGCGCGCGGCACGCGTGTGCGCGCCCGTCATGTCGGTCCAGAACTCGCCGACGCAGCCGGCGACCAGGTACGTGTAGCGGTCGAGCACGTCGCGCGTCGGCAGCGATGCGACCTGCCCCGACTGCTCGTGCGGAAACGTGCGCAGGTCGAACTCCATCCCCGCGGTGAGCGTCGCGACGACCTTGCGGATCGACGCGCGATCGGCCTCCGGCTGCGCGCGCAGCAGCGCGAGCATCGGCTCCATCGAACCGAGCAGCAGGTGTTCGTGCGAATCGGTCTGCATCCGCGTCACGTCCTCGAGCGAACGCGACAGCGCCGCGCCATCGCCGAGCCGTTCGATGTCGTCGCGCAGGTCGGTCAGCAGCGCCGCGCGGCGATCAGGCGCGACGAGCGCCGTGTCGGCGATCGTGTCGGCCGCGCGCGCGAGCAGATACGCGAGGCCGACCGGGTCGCGCATGCCGTCGGGCAGCACGCGCAGCGTCAGGTAGAAGGAGCGGGAAACGTTCTTCAGCAGTTCGCCGAGCAGATAGGCGGGATCGGTATGGGTCGTCATGGGTCGGGAAAAATCGGTC
>NZ_BCPP01000633.1:0-4318 GCF_016586125.1 Burkholderia sp. E168m23 | reverse complement strand
GCACCGCCCTGCGCGCCGACCGATGCGCCGCCTTCGGTCGCGTCGTCGGCCTTCGCCTTGGCCGAACCCGCATGGCTCTTGGCCGACTTCGCCGCATGCTTCGTATGCTTCTTGGTCGAATGGACGGCCGACGACGTCGTATCCTTCGCGCCATCGGCTGCCGCGCCGACCGCATCGGTCGCACCGCCCGCCGCATTGCCCGACGCGTTCGCGCCGGCACCACCCTGCACGCCTGCACCGGCACCAGCGGCCGGCGTCTGCGCCTGCACGCCGGCACCGGCCGCGCCTTGCGCCGTCGTGCCCGTCTGGGCGAATGCGGCCGAAGTAGCGAAGGCCGTCAGCGCGGCACCGATCAGCATCGTACGAATCTTGGACATGGCAATTCTCCTCAAGAAGTTGTGCGTCCGGTCCGCAGCGATGCGGTCCGTCGCGTTCCCCGCCGCAACACGCAGCAGGTACGACAGAAGACCCGCGGCCCGCGCGGCCGGTTCGCGAATCTCTCAGACTGTTACCCACCGTTTCATTTGCTGACGAATCGCTCACAGTCCTTTACAACGTGCGCCAGCCGCCCACGCTCGCGTGCCGGCCCCTGGTGCCGTATGATGCGGAGCGTTTCCTCCCGCGCATCGCGCACCTTCCTCGTCATGCCCAATCTGGATTTCACGCTGACCGGCGAATACGTCGAGCTGCACAACCTTCTCAAGATCACCGGCCTCGCGGACAGCGGCGGCACCGCGAAGCTGATCGTCGCGTCCGGCGCCGTGAAAGTGGACGGCGCGGTCGAGCTGCGCAAGACCTGCAAGATCCGCGCGGGCCAGGTCGTGCTGCTCGGCGACACGCGCATCGCGGTACGCGAGGCGTAGCGCCCGCCGGGGTTCCCCCTGCCCGCGACATGGCCATCGGCGCACGCGTTCGACACGGTACGAATAAAGCCGTAAGCTAGCCGTCTCTCAAAATAAATACATATAGCGCGGGCCCGCACCCGCGCGAGCGCCCATTCCATGTCGCATTCCGGTCTTACGCGGACGGCCGCCGCGCCGCCGTCCCTGTCCAGTCATGCCGCCGATACCGCGCGCCTCGCCGCACCGCTCGCGATCGCGCAACTCTCCCAGATGGCGATGAGCGTCACCGACACGGTGCTGCTCGGTTCGCTCGGCCCCGATTCGCTCGCGGCAGGCGGGCTCGGCGCGAACTTCTTCTTCGTGATCGTGACGATCCTGCAAGGCGTGCTGTCGTCGGTCAGCGTGAGCGTCGCGCACGCGCGCGGCGCGCAGGCCGAGGACCGCGTGCCGCACATCTACTGGACGGGCTTCGCGCTGTCCGTGCTGCTCGCGATTCCGGCAATCGTCGCGCTGTCGCTGGCCGAACCGATCTTGCTGATGTTCCACGAGCCGCCGCTGCTCGCGCATCACGTCGGCGAATACACGGGCATCCTGCGCTACGCGGCGCTCGGCAGCCTGATCGGCGTCGGGCTGATGCGCGCGTTCCTGCCCGCGATCGGCGCCGCGCGTCGGCTCCTGTGGGTGTCGATCGGCGGCGTCGGCGTGAACGGCGTGCTGAACTACGGGCTGATCCACGGCGCATTCGGGCTGCCGCGCTTGGGCTTTCTCGGCTCGGCCGTCGCGACGACGATCACGATCTGGCTCACCGCGCTCGCCCTCATCTGGCTGCTGCACGGCCGGCAGCGCTTCCGCCATTTCGTGACCGCCGCGCGCCCGAAGCTGCCCGTGATGGGCGAGCTGATCGGCATAGGCTGGCCGGTGGCGATCACGTACGGGGTCGAATCGACGCTGTTCCTCGCCACCGGTCTCACGGTCGGCGTGCTGGGCGCGACGTCGCTCGCCGCGCACCAGATCGCGCTGAACGTCGCGTCGGTATCGTTCATGGTGCCGCTTGCGATCGGCCAGGCAGCCAACGTGCGCGTCGGCTACTGGATCGGCGCGGGCTCGCCCGTCGCCGCGCGGCACGCGGGCTTCGTCGCGCTGGCGCTCGGCGTCGGCTTCATGTCGCTGTCGGGCCTCGTGATGATCGTCGCGCCGCACACGATCGTCGGCCTGTACCTGCATCTCGACGATCCGGCCAACGCGGCCACGGTGTCACTCGCCGCGTCGCTGCTCGGCATCGCCGCGGTGTTCCAGATCGTCGACGGCATGCAGACCGTCGCGTCGGGTGCGCTGCGCGGCCTGAAGGACACGCGCATCCCGATGCTCGCCGCGACCTTTGGCTACTGGGGCATCGGCTTCCCGACCGGCTACTGGTTCGCGTTCCATGCGGGCCTGGGCGCGCGCGGCCTGTGGTGGGGACTCGCGGCCGGGCTCGCGAGCGTCGCCGCGCTGATGGCCTGGCGCTTTCACCGCAAGACCACTTCGCTGATCGCGACGGCCCGCTAGGGGCTGGTCGCGCTCGTCACGGGCTTGCGCCGTCCCCAGGCGCGACACGACGCGAAATCGCGACCGGCGCTATGCTTGTCGGTTGAACCCCTCGAGACGCCGCGCAAGCGGCGCGACTGCCTCACGATACGTCTGATTACGCCTGACGCCGCGCGACGACGCGCGGCCTTTCCCCTTTCCCGGAGGAGTGCATCATGAATGAAGCAGTTCGGATGGAACGCGACACGTTCGGCGAGATCGCCGTGCCGGCCGACCGGCTCTGGGGCGCGCAGACCGAGCGCTCGCTGCAGAATTTCCGGATCTCGACGGAGAAGCAGTCGCCCGAGCTGATCCACGCGCTCGCGATCGTCAAGCGCGCCGCGGCGGCCGTCAACCAGTCGCTCGGCGTGCTCGCCGACGACAAGGCGCACGCGATCATCGAAGCCGCCGACGAGATCATCGCCGGCAAGCATCCGCGCGAATTCCCGCTGGCGGTGTGGCAGACGGGCTCCGGCACGCAGACCAACATGAACCTCAACGAGGTGATCGCGAACCGCGCGAGCGAGCTGCTGGGCGGCGAGCGCGGCGAAGCGCGCAAGGTTCATCCGAACGACGACGTGAACCGCGGCCAGTCGTCGAACGACGTGTTCCCGACCGCGATGCACATCGCGGCCGCGTATGCGATCGTCAATCACCTGCTGCCGGCGCTGCGCACGCTGCGCGCGACGCTCGACGCGAAGTCGAAGGCGTTCGCCGACATCGTCAAGATCGGCCGCACCCACCTGCAGGACGCCACGCCGCTCACGCTCGGCCAGGAGTTCTCCGGCTACGTCGCGCAGCTCGACCAGGGCATCCGTCACGTCGAATCGGCGCTGCCGCACCTGTACGAACTCGCGCTCGGCGGCACCGCGGTCGGCACGGGGCTGAACGCGCATCCGGAGTTCGCGGTGCGCGTGGCCGACGAGATCGGCCGGCTCGCGAAGCTGCCGTTCGTGACGGCGCCGAGCAAGTTCGAGGTGATGGCGGCCGCCGACGCGCTGGTTTTCGCGCACGGCGCGCTGAAAACGGTCGCAGCCAGCCTGATGAAGATCGCGAACGACGTGCGCTGGCTCGCGAGCGGGCCGCGCTGCGGGCTCGGCGAGCTGTCGATTCCGGAAAACGAGCCGGGCAGCTCGATCATGCCGGGCAAGGTGAATCCGACGCAGTCGGAAGCCGTGACGATGCTGTGCTGCCAGGTGTTCGGCAACGACGTCGCGGTCAACGTCGGCGGCGCGAGCGGCAACTTCGAGCTGAACGTGTTCCGGCCGATGATCGCGCACAATGTGCTGCAGTCGGTGCGGCTGCTCGCCGACGGCGCGCAGAGCTTCAACGATCACTGCGCGGTGGGCATCGAGCCGAACCGCTCGCGCATCGACCTGTTGCTGAACGAATCGCTGATGCTCGTGACGGCGCTCAATCCGCACATCGGCTACGACAAGTCCGCGCAGATCGCGAAGAAGGCGCACAAGGAAGGCACGACGCTGAAGGCGGCCGCGCTCGCGCTCGGCTACCTGACCGAGGCGGAATTCGATGCATGGGTGCGCCCCGAGCAGATGATCGGGACGCGATAAAGGCAGGACGGCGGGCGCGGCGCGTCGAGCGCGGCGCCCGTCGCGCTCAGACCGCGCCCTTCGCGACCTCTTCCGGCTTCATCTCGACGATCTTGTCGAGCGCGGCCCGCACGTCGGCCGCATATTTCGCGAGCACCTTCTGCTCATCGGTTTCGGGCACGAACGGCGGCACCGGCACCGGGTTGCCGTTCTCGTCGACCGCGACGAACACGACGAGGCAGTCGGTCGTCTGGCGCAGCACGCCGCCCTTCGGATCGCCGGCGTGCACCGACACATGGATGTGCATGCTGGTCCGGCCCGTCGCGACGACGCGCGCCTTCAGCTCGACCAGATTGCCGA
>NZ_BCPP01000632.1:0-4319 GCF_016586125.1 Burkholderia sp. E168m23 | reverse complement strand
CCTGCCATCAGGCGCGCAAAATATCGCCGGGCCATGCGGCGGTCGGATGAAGCGGGGCTTTCTGTTCTCTGTCAAACGTAACCAATCGCAAATGACATGAAGGGGTCGCAATCCGCGGCCCTCGCGTGCGCCGGCCCGTGCGACGGGATTTTTTTCGACTTGGCCCGCGACTATTGGCGTGTGATAAAGGGTTTTCCCTGACCCGGAGCACGACTATGTCAACCCTGGAAGCTCTCCGGTTCGTGCTGGACGATGCACGTACCCCCGAAATCATTCGCCATCACGTCGTCGACGCGCTGCAGTACGCGTTGCGCAATTACGGACAGGTGTTTACCGCGAAAGAAGTCGAATGGCTGACGCAGTGGGACGACGCGCGTCTGCCGCTGGCCGCGAGGAAGGAGCTGGACAAGCGCGAACCGGCGATCGCCGGACGCTGAAAAAAAGCCGCCACGCCCGACGGGTGCGGGCACGGCGGCGGATGAGGGATGACGGGCGGCGGTAACGCTTACTGCAGCCCGAAGTCGACGCGGGTCGTCGCGCCCTTGTCCGAGATGCCCTTCGCGTCGAGCTTCGGCGCGACGACGAACATGCGGCTCGAATCGATCTTGCCGTCGAGATACTGGCGCACGGCCTGCGCGCGCTGCTGCGCGAGCGCACGCAGCGCGTTGTCGTCGGCCGGCGCGTGATCGGCGAGCGCCTGCTTCATGTCCGCATCGGGCAGCGTCTTCTGCAGGCCCACCAAGTTGCGCGGCTTCTTGAAGTCGGCGGCCTTGTAAGCGCGCGTCAGGTACTTCGAGTATTCGGCCTTGTCGACCTTCACCGACATCGGATCGATGCTCTCGCCCTGGCCGACCACGTCCTTCAGCTTCTGCTGGCGCACCAGCCGCTCGACGTACGCGTCGCGCAGGCCCGGCGTGTCCTGCGCCGGATCGACGCGGCCGATCAGGTCGAGGCGGATCGACGGCTTCTCGGTTAGCATCTTCACCACGGTGTCGAGCTTCTTCTGCTGCGCGTCGGTCAACGCGTACGAGCCCGGCGCGAACTCGACGTAGCCGAGATCCTCGCCGCCGCTGCCGCCGAACGCATTCGCGAGCAGCGTGAACGGCGACGTGACGGCCTTCGCGATCAGGTTCAGCACCGCGTGCCAGATCAGCCCGCCGACGCTGAACTCCGGATTCGACAGCGAGCCCGACACCGGCAGATTCACGTCGATCTGGCCGCGCGTGTTCTTCAAGAGCGAGATCGCGAGCTTCACCGGCAGCTTCGTCGCGGTGTCGTTCTCGACGCGATCGCCGAACGTCAGCTGGTCGATGAAGATGTGGTTGTTCGCCGACAACTGGTCGTTCGCGAGCTGGTAGTGCAGGTCGACGTTGAGCTTGCCCTTCGTGATCGGATAGCCCGCGTACTTCGCCGAATACGGCGTCAGGTTGGTCAGTTCGATGTCGTGCGCGGTGGCCGTGAGGTCGAGCGCCGGCTTCTCGATCAGCGGGTTCACCGAGCCCTTGATCGAAATCGGCCCGTTGCCCGCGAGGTTCGCGGCGACGTCGACCGGCGCGGACGTCGTCGAATCCGTGCCGAACGCGCCGACCGTGCCCTTGATCGCGACGAGGTTCGCCGTGTAGTTCGGCTTGATGAAGTTGTCCGTGTACGTGACGCGGCCGTTCTGCAGCAGCAGTTCGCCGAAGTGCATCCGCACCGGGTTCTGCGGCTGCGGCGCGGCCTTCACGACCACCGTCGCCGACGCGGCGGCCGGCACGGACGCCTGCTGCGCGGCCGCGGCCGAGGCGGCCTGCGCGGCGGCCGGCGGCGTCACGCCCGGCGACAGCGGCACCGGCTCGCCCTTGCTCGCGTCGCGCGTGAGCGACTGCGCGGGGCCCGTCTCCTTCGCGACCACGTCCTTCAGGTTCAGCCGGCCCTGCGCGTCGAGCAGCACGCGGCCGTAGAAGTTCGAGAACGTCACGCGCGCGGCGTCGACGTCGGTGCCCTTCTCGTCGTAGTTCGCCTTCAGGTTCGACAGCGCGAGCGAGCGCCAGCCGGCGAACGGGTCGGAAGTCGCCTTGTCGAGCATCCGCACGTCGACCAGCGCGAGGTCGCCGCGATAGGTCGCGCGCGGCGTGTCCTTCACCTGCGCGAACGTCAGGTTGCCCTGCGCGTTGAGCAGCGCGCTCGCGATCGTCGCGTTCAGCGCGCTGCCGAAGTATGGCTCGAACGCGGCCGCATCGAGGCGGTTGCCGTTGATCTTCAGGCCGAGCTTCAGCGGCTGCGCGGTCACGTCGCCCGACACGTTCAGCGAGCCCTTGCGGTTCAGCGTCGCCTTCAGCTGCACGGGCAGCGGCTTCGTCAGGTCGTCGCTCACCTTCTGCACCGACAGCTCCAGCGGCTTGATCGCCAGCTTCACCGGGCGCGGCGTCGACAGGTCGGTGAAGTTCGCGGACGCCTCCTTCACGTTCAGCGCCTCGATCCGGTAGTGCCACGACGGCGCGGCGGCCTGGGCCTTGCGCGCGACCGTGCGCGGCGGCACCGCGGCTTGCGCGGGTTCGGCCAGCGCCGCGAGGTCGATCTTGCCGTCCTTCAGGCGCTTCACGTCGAGCGCGAGCCCGCTCGTGTCGACGCTCGCGATCTCGGCGGTGCGCGCGGCGACGTCGATCTTCGCGATCTTCGCGCTCGCGTCGGGCAGCACGATCGCGGGCGCCTTGTTGTCCGGCGCGGCGATCTTCAGCGACTTGAGGCTGACCGTGCTGTCGGCGACTTCCGCGGCGAGCGGCGTCTTGCCCCAGTCGGTCTTCGCGTTGACGGTCGCGCCGAGCGTTCCGTCGAGCACGCGCGCGCGCGTCGCCTCGCCGAGATACGGCTGCAGCGCCGGCAGCGCGAGCGCGGCGACCGTCAGCTTCGTGTCGGCCTGCTTCGCGGCGAGGTTGAACGCGCCTTCGGCCTTCACGTCGCCGCCGCGCGACAGCGACGTCGACAGCGTGTACTTGGCGGGCGTCTTGCCCTGCAGCGAGAAGCCGTCGAGCGTCGCGGCGAGCTTCGTCAGCGACAGCGCGGTCGGCGTCGCCGGCACGCGGTCGTCGACGTTGATCGTGCCCCCGTCGATCGCGACATGGCGAATCGTCAGGTCGAGCGGCGGCGCGGCCTTCGCGGCGGCGCTTCCTTCGGCCTTCGCGCCGCTGGCGGCGGCGACGGTGGCGCCAGACGCGGCCGACGCACCGGAAACGGCGACGGCCGACGCGCCCGGCTTGCCGGCTGCGGCCTTCGGCGCGGCGGCCGGTTGCGCGACCAGCTTCTCGACGTTCAGCACGCCCTGCTTGTCGCGCGACAGATCGACCACCGGCTGGTCGAGCCGGATCTCGTCGAAGTGCATCGCGTTGCGCAGCGGTTCCAGCCCGGCCGCCGCGATGTGCACGCCGCGCGCGGCGAACAGCGGCGCCGACGCGCGGTCGGTCACCTTCGCGTCGCTCAGGTCGACGGTGCCCGACACGCGCAGCGCGGGCGTCTCGCCGCTCATCACGAAATTGACCGTGAGGTTGCTGCTGAGCAGGCCGCTCGTCACGGCCACCGGCAGCTTCGCCGGCACGTACGAGATCAGCTTCGGCACGTCGAGGCGGTCGAACTTCAGCGCGATCTCCGATTCGCGCGACTGCGCGAACGGCTTGGTCTTGCCGTCGATCGAGATCGGGCTGCCGTCGAAGCGCGCGCGCAGCTTCGGCTCGACGAAGATGTCGGTCTTCGAGGCCAGCGTCGCGATGTACGGAATGCCGAGCGTCCAGTTGTCGACCACGTGCTTTTCGTTCAGCAGGCGATCGTCGAAATCGATCCGGCCGTCGTTGACCTGGATGTTCGACACCGAGAATTGCGTCGGCTTGCTGTCGGGCTTCGGCGTCGGCGACGAGAACTTCTCGATCAGGTCGGTGAAGTTGAAGCGCTGCGCGTCGTAGCGAACGACGTGAAAGCGCGGCGAATCGAGCCGGACCTCGTTGACGATCGGCGCGCCGCGGAACAGCGACGACCACGACGGCCTCACGACGAGCTTGCCGATGTCGATGAAGTCGCCCTGGCCGCCGCGCTCGCCGAGGCGGATGCCGTCGGCTTCGAGGTTCAGCGTGTACGGGTTCAGTGCGATGCGCTGAATCGTGGCCGGCCGGTCGAGCTGCTTGCTCAACTGCTGTTCGGCGACATGGCGGATCAGCGGCGGCGCCGCGAAGAAGCCGAGCAGTCCGAACAAAACGAGGAAGATCAGCACGCCGATGCCGATACGCCGGGTCCGGCGCGAGCGTGCAACGCCACCGAGGGCATGGAGGGTCGAGGGTACGGTTTCTTTG